>JAYSOP010000189.1:0-5323 GCA_043722905.1 Chryseolinea sp. | reverse complement strand
TCTTTCATCATCTGCTCCAATTCAGTTTGCGATGGCATGTCTTCAGTTTCTTTCGGTGTGGACTTAGCTTTTGGCTGAGCAAACAGAAGAGGAACGGTTAAAAGAATTAACCCCGATACGAGAATAAGTTTTTTCATGGCTTTTTTTTAAGACGCTGCTAGGTTGTAAAAGTCCATTATAATCCAATGTTTTGTAATCCTCTAAAAACAGGATATTTGAAAAAAAGTGAAAAATCATGGAAAAAGGTGAGAAGGGGTGTGCGCCTTTTTTGCTTTGTTTGTGAATCGGATATAAAGGCCTATTTTACTATATGAGTAAATATTGTTTAATCATACTGCTTTGCTTTTTGGCAACGGCAAGTGCAGCACAGCAGCATGTTACCGATAGCCTCGGAAGAATAGTTGACAATCTGCAGGATGATTCTACGAAGGTAATCAGGTTGAATGAACTCGTAGTAAAGTTGCAATATCAAAATCCTGCAAAGGCCGCGGCCAGAATTGAACAATCTATTCAACTCGCCGAGAGGCTTAATTATATCCTCGGGCTCGCAACGGCATATCGTCTGAGAGGAGTGTTGTATATAGATCGTGTAATTCTGGACAGTGGTAAAATATTTTATGATAAGGCTTTTGCGCTCGTAAAGAGCAGTAGCGAACGATTGTTTAAGAGACAGGCAGGATTGCTAAGGCATAATTATGGTGTTATCTATCACCACAGGCAACAATATGATTCTGCAGCTTCCAGCTATCTGGCAGCTGCGATTATTTATGGGGAGATCGGTGAAGAGAGTCTCGTTTTCTTTCCCTACACAAATCTCACCACGATCTATTCTTTTTTAGGGGATAATCAAAAGGCACTCAAGTATGCAAAAGAGGCACTTAACGCTGCCAAAGAAATGGATGACCCTGGAAAATTGGTAATTGCCGTCAATTCCGAGATGTCTATAAGAATGGAACTTTCTCAATACGATAGTGTGCTATTGCCACTCCGCAAAAATCTCTTTCTCGCTAAGAAACTGGAAAATAATTTTGCCGAAGGAAAGGCTTACAATTTGATCGGTCAATACTGGGGTTATGGAAAGAGCCGTTACGATTCGTCTGTTTACTACTGCAAAAGAGCGTTAAAGTTGATGAAACAACTAAATAATCAGTATGAAATGGCTGGCATGCTTCAAAATGTCGGCTATTATTTTAAACAAAACGATGACTACGACAGCGCATCCCTGTACCTTAAGAAAGCAACAGGTCTGGCGAAATCCATCGGATTAGATCAGGTAGTTCATTATAGCCTAGGCAATCTTGTAGAGGTTGAAGAAAAGAGGGGTAACATTCGGCTTGCTTACAACTATCTCAGGGAATATGTTGCATTAAATGATTCTTTGCAGTCAAGAAATAATCGAAGTCAGGTGTATGAACTTGAATCAAAGTACCAGACTGTGAAAAAAGAGCTTCAAATAGAACAACTTGAAGCCGATAAAAAAGTTCAGCAGCTTTCGATCCGTCAAAAAAACACCCTCAATTACATTTTAATTGGTAGTGCCCTGACTTTACTAATTATCGCTCTGCTTTCTTTCCGAAACTACAAGCAGAAACAAAAAATTCAGCATCAGCGCATCACTGAACTGGAAAAAGAAAAGCAGTTATCCGCCACAGAAGCCGTTTTGAAAGGGGAGGATCAAGAACGCACCCGTTTGGCTAAAGACCTGCATGATGGATTAGGAGGAATGCTTTCCGGAATTAAATACTCATTCAATACAATGAAAGAAAACTTAATAATGACGCCTGATAACCATCGGGCCTTTGAGCGCAGCATGGACATGCTGGACAGTTCCATCCGCGAGATGCGCAGGGTGGCGCACAATATGATGCCCGAAGCCCTGGTAAAGTTCGGACTGGACACCGCGTTACGGGATTACTGTAATGATATCAACCAGAGCGGTGCCATAAAAATAGCGTATCAGTCTATCGGCCTTGACAACGCGGTGATAGAGCAAACAACAGCGATCACACTTTACCGTATTGTTCAGGAACTCATGACCAATACCCTGAAACATGCCTCGGCCAAAACGGCTATCGTGCAAATCACTAAAACGAACCACGTGATAACCTTGACCGTAGAGGATGATGGAAAAGGATTTGACTCCCGAATACTACAACAATCCCGGGGAATAGGCTGGACCAATATTCAAAACCGGGTGGAATTCCTGAAAGGAAAACTTGACGTTAATTCACAATCCGGAAAAGGAACATCCGTATTCATTGAAGTGGGCCTTAGTTCCATTCCGGCAGGATAATGTTGATCAGCGGACATTAACCATTGAAGGCACTTTATTTCAAAATCTTGTTTAAAGGTTAGATTCCATCGTACGAACCGGTTTTGATTTTAGAAGTTTTCCGTCACCGAATCTTTCAAGGTCAATCTCTTGCTGGGTTTTGGCTTCCATATCCAATTACCTTTCTTAAACTCACTACCGGCAGTCTGAAGCAAGGAACTGCTTAATCATCGAAAACAAAATCTTTTATATTATAGCCAGTGGAAAAAATCCTGTTTTTACAGGATTACAATTGAATACTGCTTAGAATACTTTTGAAGTATTAACTGATTCGCGCAATTATTAATCAAAAGTATATGAAAGAAATTAATCTTGTAATTACAGGTGTATCATCTTTTGTCTCAGAGCCCGTCACTATTGAAGCATGGGCTGATGAGTATAAAGTTCCGGATAGAAATGACGAAGGAAAGTACTTGAGCGGTGGTATGGTGGAGAAGATATTGGGTATTAAATCGAAGAGCTGGTCCCCGGAAATCTTTAAAGACCCGGAGGTTGTTGTTAAAACAGCGCGAACAGCCATGGACCGTGCGGGAGTAACCCCAGCGCAAATTGATGTGGCCATCATTGTTACCTGTTCCCCATTTCAGGTTCTATTAGATCAGGATGCTTTTTATTTACTCAGGAATCTTGGGCTTCGCGACAATGTCGTCCCAATATTATTAGGCGCAGGGTGTGCTGGCATGGCCAGGGCCATGGCCTTGATTTCTCAAATGGAAGGAACAAAATTCCTGATACTTTCTTACAGTTTAAGCAGTTTGTACACTCAGACACCTGTCTACAAGAATAATGATGCTCACCCGTATGGAAAATCACTGTGGATGTCTGCCGCGCTTTTTTCTGATGGAGCCTCTGCAGTGGTGCTTCAAAAGACGGATAAGCCAACCGGATTTTCATTTTACTCCAGGGATTCGCTGCGTTTTGGAGAGGAGGAAGGTTTCCATGATCCATTGATTCATTATTATGGCAGCGGGGCATTGGTGCCGCCGGGGGCAAAAGACTGTGAGGCACTCTCGTGCTTTGCCATGTCGGGTAGTAAGATCAAAGAGTATTACATTAAGGGCATGACGTTGAACCACGAACAATTGTTAAGACTTCAGCCCGACTATTTAGACATCGTCAGAAAGTTGTACACACATCAGGCCAGCCCGATGCTCACAAATGCTTTTCTTGATTCATTAACGAAAAAATACAATATAAGCAAGGATAAAATTGGGATGAACGTAGTGAAGTATGGTAACCTGGTCGCGACCAGTACCATCAAGCTCCTGGATGATGATCTGCAGTCTGGAGTGATCGAACCAGGGGATAAGATTTGTATTTCAGTCGTTGGAGCAGGCCCGGAACGAGGAGCGTTCATTATTCCCGTTTGGCAGCAATAGCTGTCAATTTCTAATCACAAATTTCAAATTGTTACCTTTGCCCGTGCCAATTTCCATTTTTATCGTTGACGACCATTACATGGTCATTGAGGGAATTCATTCACTGCTTAAACAGGTAAAAGAAATTGAGTGGATGGGACACGCTATGAATGCAACTTCGTGCCTGGCTTTCCTTCAGGAACACCAGCCCAATGTAATACTGATGGACATTAATCTGCCTGACATGAGCGGAATCGATTTGTGTATGGAAGTTAAAAGTAAATACCCGGGCATTCACATTCTTGGTCTTAGTTCGTTCAACCAACAGAGTTTCATTCAAAAAATGATGGACCATGGTGCTTCCGGGTACGTCCTTAAAAATGCGAGCGGCGAAGAACTTTTGGAGGCCATAGAAACGGTCATGCTTGATGGAAAATTTTTAAGCAATGAGGCAGCCGCAACGATTAAAAAAAATGAAGACTCCAAAATCCCCATTCTAACCCGCAGAGAGAAAGAGGTGCTAACCCTTATTGCCGAAGGTCTCACCAACCATGAGATTGCCGAAAAATTGTTTATCAGCACTACTACCGTGGACACCCATCGCAAAAATATCATGGCAAAATTTGCAGTAAAAAATACCGCGACGCTAATAAGAATGGCCGCTCAATATAAGTTCATTTGAGGCTTCATATGGATAAAGACTATCGCTGGCTTTGAGTTTTTCAATGTTCTCAACACTTTTTTGATTGGAAAGGCATCTCACAAAATGTTATCTGAAATGTTGAGTAATTTATTTCTGGCGGTAAAACACAACAGATGACAGATACCTACTGACCGCTCAAGTGGGCGAGAGAAGGTTCTCAGATTCCCACGAAGAACAATTCCTCGGAGATATTCCTGGCGGTTAACGGCAGGCGTATGGGTTGGTGGGCTTTTACCACATCGCTCTCAGAACCGTTCAATGATTGCAATTCTTCCCTTGGTATCCCGGTTAATTTTGCAATCAGGTTCCAGTCTGCTTCTTTTTTTGTGATATATGTTTTTATGGAGGGTGTAAAAGTTTCTCTTACCCCATTGATATAAAACTCCGCCCGGCGGTTGTATTGACGCTGGATTTCGTTGGATGAGCGTTTGATGGATTGTTTGCCCTTGGGTATGATGGCAAAACTGGTGGCGTCAACTCCATGTTTGGTAAGGAATGCTACCACCGCTTCTCCCCTTTTTTGTGTGAGTTCAAAATTGTAGGCACTGCTTCCACGATCGTCAGCAAAGGAGTAGATCTCTACCTGCGCGCCGGGGTTTGCTTTTAAGTAGTCCGCCAACTGATCTAACACCTGTGCCGCCTCCGGCCGAACGACGTAGTGATCAAAATCGAAATAGACGTTCTCCACATAAAGTGAATTTGGCTGATCTGAACCCATCGTCTGGATATTCTTTACCAGGGCATTAACCTGGCCTCCTGATAATGATTCCAGACGTAGAAAAAGTTTGCCGTCTCCCGGAACATCAGTAAAACGGAAATGGCCCTGTTCGTTTGTGTTCGTTATCTTTAATATTTCACCAAACTCATTCGCTAAAAGAATTCGCGCAGAATTTAAGTTCCGCCCCGTATTCGAATCTATCAGCTGCCCCG
>JAYSOP010000188.1:0-13331 GCA_043722905.1 Chryseolinea sp. | reverse complement strand
GCTTATAATACTTATAAAGGAATTGGAAAGGCAACGGTTATTACAGCCGTACCGTTGGATGCCAGCCTTCGCGCTGAATTTGAACAACTCGTCAGGAACTACAGTGATAAAAAGCAAGTTGAATTAATTGAAAAAGTAGATACGGAAATGATCGGCGGATTCGTCTTGAATGTTGGCGATCGGCAGATTGACGCATCTATCAAAAACAAAATAAAGACGTTGAAACTAAAGTTTAGTCAGAACCCTTACATCAAAGAACTATAATCTCCTTATCAAATGGCCGAGATCAGACCTGAAGAAATATCAGCAATTCTAAGAGAACAACTTTCGCAAGCCCGTACCGATGCAGAACTTGAAGAAGTCGGCACCGTTTTAACAGTAGGGGATGGTGTTGCCCGTATTTATGGGTTAACACAGGCCCAGGCCGGCGAGCTTATAGAATTTGAAACAGGTTTAAGGGGGTTGGTTTTGAACCTGGAGGAGGATAATGTGGGTGCCGTGCTATTAGGTGACTACCACGATATCAGGGAGGGCTCAACAGTAAAACGCACTGGTAAGATTGCCTCTATTGAAGTAGGGGATGGTATGTTAGGAAGAGTGGTTGACACGCTTGGCAAACCGGTTGATGGAAAGGGCCCTCTAAAAGGCCAGTTGTTTGAAATGCCACTCGAGCGAAAAGCGCCTGGCGTTATTTATCGGCAGCCAGTAAACGAACCGTTGCAAACGGGCATCAAGGCCATTGATTCCATGATTCCGATTGGTCGGGGTCAACGTGAACTGATCATTGGTGATCGTCAGACCGGTAAAACCGCTGTAGCGCTTGACACCATTATTAACCAAAAAGAATTTTATGAGAAAGGGCATCCTGTTCTCTGTATATATGTCGCTATCGGCCAGAAAAATTCTACGGTGGCACTTGTTGCCGCGGTGCTAGAAAAAGCTGGCGCGATGCCTTACAACGTTATTGTGGCCGCCTCTGCTTCTGAGCCGGCACCTATGCAATTTTTTGCTCCTTTTTCAGGCGCGGCAATCGGTGAATTTTTTAGGGATACAGGACGTCCGGCGCTGGTAATCTATGATGATTTATCCAAGCAAGCGGTGGCGTATCGTGAAGTGTCATTACTGTTAAGAAGGCCGCCGGGACGTGAAGCGTACCCCGGGGATGTATTTTATCTTCACTCGCGTTTGCTGGAGAGAGCTGCCAAAATTATTAACAACGATGCCATTGCAAAAAACATGAATGATCTTCCCGCCTCTATTAAGCATTTGGTGAAAGGTGGCGGATCACTAACAGCTCTTCCTATTATTGAGACCCAGGCGGGAGATGTGTCTGCCTATATTCCTACCAATGTTATCTCCATTACTGATGGCCAGATATTCCTGGAAACTAATTTGTTTAACTCGGGAATCAGGCCTGCCATAAATGTGGGTATTTCAGTATCAAGGGTCGGTGGAAACGCTCAGATAAAATCGATGAAAAAAGTTGCCGGGACATTAAAACTGGACCAGGCGCAATTCAGGGAATTGGAGGCCTTCTCTAAATTTGGATCTGATCTTGATGCGGCCACTAAACTTACTATTGAAAGAGGAAGAAGGAATACTGAGATCCTCAAGCAGGATCAATATGCACCCGTGCCTGTGGAAGAACAGGTAGCCATCATCACAGCCTCCACTAGGGGGTTTATGGATAAGGTACCGGTTAACAAAGTGAAGGAATTTGAAAAGGAATTCATTGAGCTGCTACATGGCGGTCATCGCCATGTTCTCGATAATTTAAGGGCCGGGAAATTTGAAGATGCCGACGTGAATACCATGAAAAAGGTTGCAACGGATCTGTCATCACGATACTAAGGCAAATAGTAAGTGTCAAATTAAGAAAATTAAGTAAAATCGTACAGCACTTAGTTAAGAAATGCCAAGTTTAAAGGAAGTTAAAAACAGGATTACATCAGTTGTCTCAACGCAACAGATCACCAAAGCCATGAAGATGGTTGCGGCGGCAAAGCTGCGCAGATCGCAGGAGAGAATTCAACAGATGCGTCCTTTCGCGCGCAAGCTGAACGCCCTGCTTCAGAATCTTTCTGCTGCTCAGCTGGATTCAGATAGCGATAACTGGTATAGTGTCGTGCGGGAAGCGAAGAAAATTCTCATTATTTCGGTAAGCTCAGATAGAGGTCTGTGTGGATCCTTTAACAGTAATGTTTTCAAAGGCGTAAACCGAATAATTGAAGAGAAATATGCGGATCAATTTTCCAAAGGAAATGTCACAGTACTTACTATCGGCAAAAAGTCGAGCGATTATTTCAGTAAACGCAAGTGCAATCTGGTAGGGGACTTTACTTTATTGTTAAGTTCGCTCTCTTTTGAAAACGTATCCCGGTCTGCGGAATTTATTATTGAGGCTTATAAAAACGGCAAATACGATAAAATCGAATTGGTCTATAATGAATTTAAAAATGTGGCCACCCAGATATTGAGAGTTGAACAGTTCTTGCCGGTCCTTCCGCCGGAGAAGGTAAGCAATTCATCTAACGCGATCGATTATATATACCAACCCAGTCAGGAAGAGATTCTCTCAAGCCTGATTCCGCAATCGCTGAAAGTTCAGTTGTATAAGGCCATATTGGATTCAAATGCTGCCGAAAATGGTGCAAGAATGACTGCCATGGATAAGGCAACAGAAAATGCCGGCGAGCTGTTAAAGCAACTTCGCCTAACTTATAACCGTACTCGTCAGGCAGCCATTACTAAAGAAATACTGGAAATTGTGGGGGGTGCTGAAGCCCTAAAATCTTCATAGGCCATTAAAACTCATAACTTTAGAGTCTCCCGGCAGGGGACTTTTTTGTTTATGACCATTCTGAATAAAATATATCACTACATCAATATCCTCAGCGTTGATGTTGTGGCTGGATCTGTTGCAAGCGCGCTATTTTTTGCCAAAGTGTTCAAGGTTTCAGTATCAATTAACACCCTGGCTGCCCTGGCCATATCCGTCTGGGCCATTTATACCGTGGACCACTTAATAGATGCGAGATCGGTTTCTGGGATCGCTTCAACCGATCGCCATAGATTTCACCAAAAAAATTTCATATTACTCCTATGCATTGTGCCCGCAGTCATTTTTATGGGTGCCTATCTGATGAGGTTCGTTCCTTATGAGGTTTCATCCATTGGATTTGTTTTAGGTTTAGTCGTAATCGCCTATCTGATCAGCCAGCAACATTTAAAATTTCTAAAAGAAATTCTTGTCGCGATTTTGTATACTGGCGGTGTTGTTTTGCCCTCAATGGTGGCACCGGATTTGAATGTGCAACCCCTGCATTATGTTATCATTGTCCAGTTCTTTTTTACCGCTCTCCTTAATTTACTTTTATTTTCCTTTTTTGACTATCATCATGATCTTCAGCATAAACAAAGCTCTTTCGCCATTCTGTGGGGCCGCGACACCACCCTGAAAAGTATTGTGACATTGGGATCGTTGAATGTACTGATTTCTTTTTGGTTTTTGACACATATCCAATCCGTTGCAATTATGTTCCTGCTGATGAATGGTATCTTGTTGACCATAATTCTATTTGAAAAGGATTTCAGGCAGAATAATTATTACCGGATAGCGGGGGACGCCATTTTTATTCTGCCGGTGTTCTCCCTTTTATAACGAGCGCTTTATCATCACCCTGGCGGGATATCTGAATCGTGGTTTATTAAATTGAGGTCCGCTTATATTGAAAACCATTTTAACGAATGTTCTGTTAATACGGGACAGGGCTCATTGTTATATGAGGGTAACAAATTAACTTGCATATTACTGTAACCCGGATTCAGCTCAGCACCATCGGGGCTTTAATGATTTCCTATCAACCATGCAGGATGTAGTCAGGCATATACCCGCAGTCATATACGAGTATGCCATCAGCCCTGATGGTGAGGGGTTCACTTTTGTCAGTGAAAATTCTGATTCCATCCTCGGCTTGAACGCAGCTGCCCTTATGCGGGATTATACGCTCCTATATTCTATCGTCATTAAGGAAGACATTTCAGCGTTGAGAAGGATGATGTCTGATAAGGATAAAATAAGGACAAATTGGTCGTGGAAGGGCAGAATTCTGGTTGAACAGAGGATCAAGTGGGTATGGCTCACATCAAAAGATGAAGTGGATGAAAATGGAGTGCTTCTGCGAAGAGGAATTATTCAGTTTCTTCATGCTGAGGATCGGCCGACCAACGAATATTCGGGAGACTATGAGAATCTTTTAGATAAATTACCCATTGGGGTAGTGATACATTCGCAGGGTAAGGTTTTGTTCGCCAATTCGCACGCACACTGCATTCTGGGTGCAAGAAAAACAGGAGATTTAATTGGCGCTAACGCACTGGACTTTGTCCATCCGGAGCATAGAAAGGATATCGAAGAAAGGATACAGGATGTTGCCGAAGGTAGATCGGTGCCGATGGTGGAAGAAAAATTTATTCGGTATGATGGGGAGATAGTGGATGTCGAAGCCATGGCATTTCCTTTTGTCTTTCGGGAGAAACCCTCCATCCAGGTAATTTTCAGGGATGTAACAGAAAAGAAAAAGACCGAGGCTCAGAATAAGAAGAATGAAACTTTATTCACACAATTGTTTCAAAACTTACCAATGGGCGTGGTAAGGCTGGATGAAACGGGCAGAGTTTTTCAGGTAAACAAAAGCTTCACGGAAATGTTCGGTTATGAGAAAGATGAACTACGCGGAAAGAATCTGAATGATTTTATTGTTCCGGATGAATTGCGCAATGAAGGAATCGATCTCAATAACCTCATTGCCTCAAATCAGGTAGTAAGCATAGAATCGATCAGGAAGCACAGGTCTGGCAAACTGGTGAATGTCATTTTATGCGGTGTACCCGTAATGCTCGATAATCAGGCAATCGGTATATATGGCGTATACGTCGACATTTCTGATCGGAAAAAAATCGAGGAGGAGCTCAAAATCCGTAATACGGAACTTGACAATTTCGTATACAAAGTTTCGCATGACCTGAGGGCTCCTCTATCTTCTGTTTTGGGTTTGGTAAACCTTTCAAAACTCCAGGGCAACACGGATAACCCCCTTGAATACATGGGCGTTATCGGGGAAAAAATTGAGGCCCTTGATCATTTCATAGGGGATGTATTAAGCCATTCGAAAAATCTCAAGATGGAGATCAGCATTGGAAAAGTTGACCTCAGGAAGATTATTGAGCGGACCTTTACTGATCTGAGTTATCTGGAGGGAGCTCAGAACATGGACCGAATTGTAAAAATAGTAGGGATTGACTTTTATAGTGACCAGTGGCGCGTTTCGGAGATATTCAGAAACCTGATTTCTAATGCGATCAAATATCGTCAACCCGCCGCAAAGCACTCCGAGATTAGTATCACCGTTAATATTGATCATTTGCGCGCAGATATTATTTTTGCCGATAACGGGATCGGCATAAAGGAAACTAGTTTGAAAAGAATATTTGAAATGTTCTATAGAGCGACTCAGCAATCTGATGGTTCGGGAATTGGATTGTATATTGTTAAAAATGCGGTGGAAAAACTCGGCGGGCAAATTAATGTAGCAAGTCATTTGGGAGAGGGCACCCGTTTTCACATTTTATTACCCAACATCAATAGTATCATAAAAACTTCCCACCTTGAGCCGAACGATGATGAAGATTATTGAGGTATCTTCTCCTCAGGAGAAAAAAGAATTTTTGAATTTCCCTGTTCACCTGTATAAAAAGGAGCCGTATTGGATACGTCCCCTTGATAAGGATATTGAAAGTGTGTTTGACAGAGTAAAAAATAAAACCTTCAGGCATGGTGAATGTGTCCGATGGATATTAAAAAATGAAGCCGGGGATGTCATTGGGCGTATTGCTGCTTTCGTTAATGAAAAGACTTTAAATAAAGGTAACGATCAGCCTACTGGCGGAGTCGGTTTTTTCGAATGTATTAATGATAAGGCAGCTGCCTATATGCTGTTTGAACAAAGTAAAAGTTGGTTGCAAGCACGCGGTGTAGAGGCTATGGATGGCCCAATTAATTTTGGAAACAGAGATCGTTGGTGGGGATTGTTAATTGAAGGATTTGATCAGGAGCCTAACTACCAGTGCAATTACAATTTCGATTATTATAAGGACCTTTTTGAAGCATATGGTTTCCAGGTATATTTTATCAGTTCACTTTTGGGCGTAGCGTAGTAGGTGAAATTTCGCCGCGCCTCTACGAAAAGGCGTCAATAACAGCTGCCAATCCTGATTACGAATTCAGACACATCCGCAAGAATGAGATTCCGAAATTGCCGGAATACATCCTGACCATTTATAATAAAGCGTGGGCGAACCGCAGGGATATCCCGGAATTGACCATGGCCCAGGCCAAACTAATTGTCAAGCAAATGAAGCCCATTATGGACATCCGGCTTTTGTATTTCGGCTTTTTCAAAGGTGAGCCCGTTTCGTTCTTTCTTTCCCTTCCTGAAATCAATCAGATTTTCAAATATGTGAATGGCAGACTGGACTGGATTGGCAAAATAAAGTTTTTGTGGCATACCCTGCGAAAAACAAATCGCAAGGCATTTGGAATATTGTTTGGGGTTGTGCCGGAGCATCAGGGAAAAGGTTTGGATGGAGCAATGGTGTTGAATTCAAAGCGGGTGCTGCAAGTTGAATACAATCGTTACGATTACTATGAAATGAACTGGATTGGAGATTTTAACCCGAAAATGATCAATGTGGTTGAACAGGTGGATGCGAATGTTACCAAACGACACGCAACTTACCGGAAGTTATTTGACGAAACCAAACCATTTAAACGCTCCCCCATTGTTCATTGAATCTGTAAACCCTTCTTAGCATTTTTTGTTTATCTGTTAGCTTGGCGGTCTGAATGTAAACACCATGAATGAAAAAACCGGCGTATTGTTGATTAACCTGGGTACCCCGGACAGCCCCTCCGTGGCTGATGTTCGTTCATACTTATCTCAATTCCTGAATGACCCCAGGGTTATCGATATACCCTGGTTTTGGAGAAAGATTCTTGTCAATCTCATTATCGTTCCCTTTCGCGCTCCAAAATCCGCTAAAATTTATCAGAAACTGTGGACGGCAAATGGGTCCCCCTTGCTGTATTATAGTCAACAGGTTACAGAATTATTACAAACTGAATTGGGAAGTCAATACGAAGTACACCTGGCGATGCGATATAAAAACCCATCCATTCCGGATGTGATGGAAATAATGCGAAAGAAAAACTTTTCCCGTCTTATTGTTTTACCCTTGTTTCCTCAATACGCCTCTGCTTCAACCGGGTCCGCCATTGATGAAGTGATGCGTGTAATGCGTCAATGGTGGGTAATCCCGGAGGTGAAATTCATAAGTCAATATTATGATCATCCGACGTTTATAAAAGCTATAGTTGAACGGGGTCGTTCCTATGATATCAGTAATTTCGATCACGTTCTGTTTTCCTATCACGGCTTACCTGACAGGCAGGTGGATAAAGTTTATGATGAAGGATTGTGTTCTGAACACCATTGTGAAGAAGAAATTACAGAGGATAACAAATATTGTTACAAAGCCACCTGCTATGCCACCACCCGTTTGATTGCTGCAGATCTTGCTATTCCAGCACATAAATACACGGTTTGTTTTCAATCACGCCTGGATAAAAAATGGCTTACCCCTTTCTCCGATAAGGTGGTTGAAGATTGCGCCAAAAAGGGAATGAAAAAAATACTGGTTTTCTCTCCCGCCTTTACGGCTGATTGCCTCGAAACGATCATTGAGATCGGAGAAGAGTATCAGGATATTTTTAGCGCTCATGGCGGGCAAAAGGTTCAACTGGTAGAAAGCCTTAACGGTCACCCTGTGTGGATCCAATGCCTGAAGCAACTCGTGTCAGGTAGCTAGGTTAAAAACCGAACGGACCTATTGGATAGGAAGGGCAGAAATCCATGTCAATGAACCCGCTGCAGACGTCTGAGGGAATGGGCAAAACGGGCGGTAATCCCTACGACCAGCAAGGTCATGCAGCCTCCAAAAATCACGGAAGGAACCGTGCCCATCAGACGCGCTGCGACACCTGATTCAAACATTCCAATTTCATTTGACGAACCCACAAAAATATGATTCACTGCCGAAACTCTGCCCTTCATATTTTCAGGTGTCAGTGTTTGCAATAAAGTACTTCTGACGATAACACTGATACAATCAAACCCCCCGCTGACTATTAATACTGACAAGGAAAGCCAGAAATTGGTCGACAATGCAAAGAGTATCATGCAAACACCAAAGCTCCCTACACAGGTTAATAATTTAATTCCAATATTTTTTTTGATGGGGTGATGGGTAACGTAAAAAGCCATGATCAAGGCGCCAACGGAAGGTGCTGCCCGAAGGACACCTAGTCCAACCGGTCCAATGAAAAGTATTTCTTTTGCGAAAATCGGAAGTAAGGCAACAGCCCCTCCAAATAATACCGCGAATAGATCGAGCGATATCGCGCCGAGGATCACTTTATTGTGAAAAACAAAACGCAAGCCGGCCGTGATTTTTTCTGTCATGCCCTCTTCTGTTGTCGCAGGCGGCAAGGGTTTATTGTGTACCATAGTCAACAGCACGAATCCTGACAAAGTGAGCGTAACGTCTATAAAATAGGCGGTTGTTATTCCAAAAATGCCATACAACAGTCCGCCTAATGCTAACCCGGAAATGGTAGCCGTTTCCCAAAGTGTGCTATTCCACGTAACCGCATTACTGTACAATGAACGCGGCACTAGCTGTGGCATAAAAGAAAAGAAGGCGGGTGAAAGAAAACCGCGCGCAATGCCACTGATAAATATTACGCTGTAAATGGGAATAACGCCATAATGAAGGAATACTGCTCCGGGTTCAAGGGTAAAAAATAACAATGCAAAGGAACAGAGGAAGAGCGTTGATACACACGAAAGAATAATTTTTTTCCGTTGAACAATATCGGCCACGTGTCCTGCATAAAGGGAAACGGCAATGGAGGGAATAGCTTCCGCTAAACCAATTAATCCCAGTGATAGCGGATCATTGGTGATTTCAAATACCTGCCAGGCAACAACAACAGACTGGATCTGGATGGCCAGTGTGATGCAAAAACGAGCCGATGCGAACAATCTGAAATCCCCGATTTTTAAAGCCGCATACGGACCTTCCGGTGTCGGAGTGCTCATGGTGTGGGAATATTGGCAGGCAGTATTAAATTTTTAATCGCTTCGGAGGCTATTGCCCTGCGTTGCTCACGCGGCCCTTTTATTTCAATAAAAGGCACCGGTTGATTCCTCATTTCATTTAAATAAAGCTCATAAAGCCGATTGCGCTGATCAGGATGTTCACGTTGTGGATCTTCCTCCCAGGGAATATCAATATAGGTAAGCAGGTACAGATCATAATTGCGGGTAGCAATGGATTTTAATATTTCCGGATCGCAATATCCGTATTTAAAAATGCTCCAGATTTTTATGACATACAAGTCTGTGTCACAAACAAGCAACTTATTCGCCCGCGGTTTTACGCTGTCTTCCAGCGCTAGTTGCCCTCTGGCAATCAACAAAAGATCGGCTGCTTCATAAGGTTTTTGAAGTTGATTTATATAGGTTCGGGCGAACTCCCCCACCCAGGCCGTTCTAAATTTTTTCGCCAAAAATTCAGAAAGCGCTGATTTGCCCGTACACTCAGGACCTAGCACAACCACCTTTTTTATTTCTTGCGACATGAATTGGTAACTGGTTACTTACTACTTATTAAGGTAAGGTCAAAATAAATTTATTCCCGCAAAGGCGTAAAGGATGTACTAAATTTTTTTGAATCACCTCGATTGAACATCTGCTGATGCATTAAAGATTATGAATGTTTATTTTATTCTCTCCCATTCTACAGGTGAGTTTATTAGTAAATCTTCGGAGGTTTACAATGGTTGCCGGGTGGCAAGAAACTCTTTAAACAGAATACCAATCCCAATCAACAGGATAAACCATCCGAATGTTCTTCTCAATAGAAGCGCTGAAATTTTCCTTTGCAGCCGATGGCCAATCAGAATACCTAAAACCGACAAACACGTAATAATCGTTAAAAATTTCCAGGCTATCTCATAGTTCATAACATCTCCTAAAAATCCAAAAAGAGAATTAATGGCGATGATAAAGAGAGACGTGCCCACCGCTGTTTTGAAAGGTAACCCGGTTAGCCAAACCAAAGCAGGAATGATCAGAAAACCGCCACCTGCGCCTACCATCCCCGTTAGCAGGCCTATCAATAGTCCCTCTAATATAACAAGCCATACTCTCCACTCATGATCATCATTTTCAATTTGCTTTTTGCCTTTTATTATTGAATAGGAAGCCAGTATCATCAATACCGCAAAAAGGCCAAGAATGAAAAATCGCTTGGAGAGAATGAAATTACCCGAATGGAAAACGATATCAGGTATAGCGGGGACGATCCACCGACGTGTACAGAAAATGGCGACGATAGAGGGGATCCCAAATAAAAAACCTGTTTGGATGTTTACCAGGTGATCTTTGTATTTAGGTATTGCACCCACAAAACTGGTAACCCCAACAATAAATAAAGAATACGCGGAAGCCAGCACCACGTCCACGTGAAAAAGATACACTAGAATGGGAATCGATAATATAGAACCCCCGCCTCCGAGCAAGCCCAAAATAATACCTATTCCTATCGAAGCCAGGTATCCTGCAATATCCATCACTTGATCGTTTCGGTGGCCATTAATTACAAGCGGTTGTATTCAACAATAAAGGCGTCTGGAAATTTTTTCTGAAGTTCTGCCCTGAATTGTTCTGCTTTTGGGCGAGAAGGAAATTGTCCGAGAATTAAACCATAATATTTTATGCCCTGAATAATTTTTACCTGGACCGTAACCTGCTTTTTATAGGAGTTTTTTAAGTTGTCAGACAAGCGCATAAGGTTAACGAGTTCCTGATAGGTACCAATCTGAACGCCGTAGCCTTTTGGATTTAAACGGCTTATTTCAAATTCATAGAATTCCTTTTCTTCAACAGTAACCTGGTCAACAGTTCTAATGGGGTCACTCTTCTTGCCGTCCCCGGCATCAATCACCTCAAGCCTGACATCAGCTAATCCCTGATTGACAAAACCGAGCTTTTCGGCAGCTGATTTTGAGAGATCTATGATCCGGCTATCAACGTAAGGGCCGCGGTCGTTGATCACCAATTCGGCCGATTTGTTATTTGCCAGGTTAGTTACCCTTACTCTGGTTCCAAAGGGAAGCGTTTTGTGTGCGCCTGTCATTTTGTTGTGCCGGTATTTTTCACCACTGGCGGTTTCTGTTCCTTCAAACTTATCAGCGTAAAAAGATGCCTTTCCGGTTTGAACCTGTGCAAAAGAACAGGCAACAAATAACGTTAGAGAAGTGGATAAAAAAAGCCTTTTCATAAGGGGTGGTTTAATTGTCGAAAGTAAAACTCAAATTCAAATCTCGGAATAATTTTACCGATGCCTCTGTCGGGCGCTGGTAATTAATGTTTTAATATTGTTCGCCGTGCCCTGATTAGTGAATTAATAAATTAAAGTATACCTTTGCCCGGCAAATAATAGATCGTAAATTATTTGCTATGCCACTCGAAAGTTCTAAGTTTTTATACGAGGCCCTCACATACGATGACGTGCTTCTTGTCCCTGCTTATTCTGAGATACTTCCCCGCGAAACGGATACATCAAGCCAGTTAACCCGAAACATTCGTTTGAATATCCCCATCGTATCTGCCGCAATGGATACGGTTACGGAAGCAGAACTGGCGATCAGTGTCGCCTTAGAAGGGGGGCTTGGGTTCATTCATAAAAACATGAAAATGGAACTTCAGGCAGAACAGGTGCGAAAGGTAAAACGCTCTCAAAGCGGTTTAATAAAGGATCCCATCACACTTACCATTCAATCTACAGTTCAGCAGGCGGAAAACATTATGAGGGAGTTTAAAATCGGTGGGATTCCGATTCTTGATGAAGGAGGAAAACTCGTGGGGATTATTACCAACCGTGACCTCCGGTTTCAAAAGGACATGAATGCTCCGGTTGAAAAAATCATGACCCGAGAAAACCTGATCACTGCCCCTGAGAGCATTACCCTCGATCAGGCGGAAGGCATCCTGAAGAAATATAAAATTGAAAAACTGCCTATCATTAATAAAAAAGGCGTTCTCACTGGCCTGATTACCTTTAAAGACATTCAAAAGAAAAAAAATAAACCCAATGCTTGCCAGGATAAGTATGGCAGGCTGCGTGTAGGCGCGGCGGTGGGTGTTACACCCGACATCCTGGATCGGATTGAGGCATTAAAAATCGCCGGAGTCGATGTCATTAGCATTGATACAGCCCATGGTCACTCAAAAGGTGTGATTGACACCGCCAAGCTCGTGAAGAAGAAATATCCTGAGCTAGATCTGATTGTCGGAAATATAGCCACAGGAGAGGGTGCGAAGGCACTGGCAAAAGCCGGGGCGGACGCTGTGAAAGTGGGTGTGGGACCGGGTAGTATCTGCACAACAAGGGTAGTAGCAGGCGTGGGGTTGCCACAGCTTTCTGCCGTATACGAAGCTGCTAAGGCTCTGAGAGAGACAGGCGTTCCTGTCATTGCTGACGGTGGCATTCGGTTTTCCGGCGATTTGGTGAAGGCGATTGCCGCCGGCGCAGATAGCATTATGATTGGGTCGTTGCTCGCCGGCACGGAAGAAGCCCCGGGTGAAATGATTATCTATGAAGGAAGGAAATTTAAAGCCTATAGGGGTATGGGTTCTATTGAAGCCATGGAGGACGGATCTAAAGACCGTTATTTTCAGGATGTAGAAGACGACGTAAAGAAACTCGTCCCTGAAGGCATTTCCGGAAGGGTGCCTTTCAAAGGCCCTGTTTCTGAGGTGTTATACCAACTCGTAGGCGGATTACGGGCAGGGATGGGCTACTGTGGGGCAAAAGATATCGAACGATTAAAGACCGCCAAATTTGTTAAAATCACCACGGCGGGGTTTACTGAAAACCATCCGCACGATGTTACGATAACAAGGGAGGCGCCTAATTACAGCCGCAAATAGTCACAATACTGAGGAGGGGTTATTGGGGGTTTTGGAGGATTTCCGACTCAAAAATCTTGCTTATTTATTCCTATAATTGCAAAGCCAATCCCATGATTGGCTTATTTTTTTCGAATTTTTAGGGTTTTTACTCTTCATGCGCACGAAAGCCATCATCAGGTTACTGTTTTCCTTAGGTGTTATTACCTGGCTGGTTTTGGTTTTTACTGATCTTTC
>JAYSOP010000187.1:0-4204 GCA_043722905.1 Chryseolinea sp. | reverse complement strand
GACGCGTTGTTCAAATATTTGTAAAGAAATTCTCTGCTTTTTTTATCCATAGATCTATTGATGTTCTGTTTTTCCAAGTGGCCTGCGGTCCGTTGCGAGTATGCGGGTTTTATCTTTTACAATCCCCAAGCCACCTGCACTATACCTTATTTCCTTATACCCTTATACCCCTATACCCTTATACCCTTATACCCTTATACCCCCCTACAACGGAATATTCCCATGCTTCTTCCTGGGCAATTTAGCTACTTTGTTTTCCAGCATCTCAAAGGCCCGAATAAGTTTCTCGCGCGTTTCATCCGGATAGATCACCTCATCGATGTAACCTCTGTGGGCGGCCCGGTAGGGGTTAGCAAATTTACGGGTGTATTCCGCTACTTTCTCATCGAGTTTTGCCTGTGGATCTTCCGCCTCCGAAATTTCCTTTTTGAATATGATCTCAGCCGCACCTTTCGCACCCATCACAGCAATTTCCGCTGATGGCCAGGCAAAGTTCAGGTCAGCGCCGATGTGTTTGGAATTCATCACATCATAGGCTCCCCCATAGGCTTTACGGGTGATGACCGTTACCCGGGGCACGGTAGCCTCACAAAAAGCAAACAACAATTTTGCTCCGTTCGTTATAATGGCGTTCCATTCCTGATCAGTACCCGGTAAAAATCCCGGCACATCTTCGAACACTAACAACGGTATATTGAAACAATCACAAAAACGAACAAACCTCGCGCCTTTCACACTTGAATGGATATCCAGAACACCTGCCAGTGAAGCCGGTTGATTACCCACCAGGCCAATACTTCTTCCGGCGAGGCGCGCAAAACCGACGACAATGTTTTCAGCAAAATTTTTGTGCACTTCGAAGAAACTTCCCTCGTCTACAACCCCATTGATGACATCGCGCATGTCATAAGGCTGATTAGGCGTGGTCGGTATAATATTATTTAAATCAGGTCGCTTTTCGTTCCCTTCCTGATATGGAATTTTCGGTGTCAGATCTTCGCAGTTCTGTGGCATGTAACTGATCAGCGTTTTGATCTGGTTGATACATTCTGATTCGTTCGCACAGGCGAAGTGCGTGACCCCGCTTTTTGAACTGTGCGTGAGCGCGCCGCCAAGTTCTTCGGCAGAAACATTTTCATGGGTTACCGTCTTTACCACGTTTGGTCCTGTCACAAACATGAACGAAGTATTTTCCACCATAAAAATAAAATCAGTTATGGCAGGTGAGTAGACTGCTCCTCCTGCGCACGGACCCATTACGGCAGATATCTGCGGTATGACACCAGAAGCAAGCGTGTTGCGATAAAAAATATCTGCATAGCCACCCAATGAAACCACCCCCTCCTGGATACGTGCGCCACCCGAATCGTTCAAACCGATAATGGGCGCCCCGTTTTGCATGGCAAGGTCCATGATCTTCACAATCTTTTCGGCATGGGTTTCTGAAAGGGATCCGCCGAAAATTGTAAAATCCTGAGAGAAAACATATACTAACCTTCCGTTGATTTTACCATATCCCGTGATCACACCATCTCCCAGATAATACTCCTTATCAAGCCCAAAATCTTTGCTTCGGTGCATGACAAATTTCCCCAGTTCTTCAAAGGTGCCTTCATCCATGAGCAGATGCAGGCGCTCTCTGGCGGTTAATTTTCCTTTGGCATGCTGTTGTTCAATCCGCTTTTGACCCCCTCCGAGTAAGGCTTCATTATTTTTCCGTTCAAGCTCATTAAATTTTTCCTGCAATACCTGATCGGTTATAATTCTTTTCGCCATGGTCTTGGTTGAATGGTGGTAAAATAAGTAAATCCCCCTGGAAATATAGTATTAAATTTCTTTCACTTTAAGCCTTATGAACAAGATCGCCATTATTGACATGGGCACAAACACCTTCCACCTGCTTGTAGCGGAGATAGGCCATGATGGGTATGAAGTGCTTTACCGCGACCATGCCGCCGTCAAGATAGGAATGGCAGGGATCAATGAAGGCTTCATTTCTGAAACCGCTTTTCAACGTGCCATTCAGGCTATGGAAAGGTTTAAAACTAAAATAGATGAATTTCGGGTTTACTCCGTTTATGCGTTTGGAACCAGTGCCCTCCGCAATGCCGCCAATGGTCTGGCTCTTGCTGAAAAAATTAAGTCCCTTACGGGAATAACGATCCAAATTATTAATGGTGACGAAGAAGCTGATTTGATTTATTCGGGTGTGAAAGCCGCCCTTGACCTTGCCACGGATGTAAACCTCATCATGGATATCGGGGCGGGGAGTGTAGAATTTATTATCGCTGATCAGCAACAAGTTTTTTGGAAACAAAGTTTTGAAATTGGAGGACAGCGCTTGTTAGAGAAATTCCAAAAACACGATCCGATCATTTTGGAAGAGATCAAAGCACTGGATAGATTCTTTGAAATATCATTGACCGAATTATTGACGGCTCTGCAGAAATTTCAACCTGCAATCCTCATTGGTTCTTCCGGTAGTTTTGACACGCTAAGCGACATATTTTGTATCCGGAAAAAAATTCCGCGGACTTTCACAGAAAAAGAAACGCCATTAACAGAAGAAGGATTTTATGATATCTATTCCGAGCTTATCCAGAAGAGCCGGGACGAAAGAATGCAGATCGAGGGAATGATAGCCTTGCGGGTAGACATGATCGTGGTGGCATGTTGCCTGATCCGTTTCCTGTTGGAAAAACATAAGTTTGAGCGCATTCGCGTTTCTACTTATTCTTTAAAGGAAGGAGTCCTTTCAAATTTGTTCCAGGGAAAACTAATTTTTTAGGTAGCTTTTAGCACCCTGAAAAGGCCTATCTATTAAATTAGCTAAAAATCATCGCAGAACCAAAGTTTGAACATGGAAAATGTTGCTTTGGAGCTTAAAAAAAGCAGGTAGAAACACAACCTTTTTGCATCTCTACCTATGCTTAACCCCGCATCAATTTAGTCCTGCAATCATTTTGTCCTTCGGGTATCTAACCTCAAAATCGTATCGCAATTGCTTGCTTTCATTAGGTCTCAAAGTGAATTCCCAAACCAGTATTCCGGTTGCCTGGTTATATCGCGCATTAGTTGTTTGACCGATGACAACTTCAATCTGCGTATTTTTAGACACTGGAATATGATCTTCAGCCAGAATTTTTATGTCCTCGGTTTTATTGTTTCGTATCGTGATCTCATAGGCAAAGGTCTCTTTCTGATGCGTGCCTATAAATTTCCGCGAGCTAACATCTTTTACCTGTGTTCGCTTGACAGCGATTCTTTTATCACGCCCCAGGGATACATAAAGCGTGTCTTTGATACTTTGCGGGTCAATGTAGCTCTTGCCCACAAAAGTTCCGTCAAAAAACACATTAGCCTCTCCCGGCAATAAGTTAAACGCTTCCCATCCTGTTGCGCCAGCCATCAGGAAGGCATCCGGATCAAGCTTAGGTGCCACGGAATATTGATAACTGGCGTTCAATTGGTGCTTGCCAATGTCGACCGTTGTGGGTTTGTTTTCAGAATTGATCGTGTAGGGCAACGCAATTTCAAACTCCGTATTCAGGGATGTCTGAAGAACGCTTACAAAATCCGCTATGGTCTTAGCCTCAACGGCAACTTCATCCTTCTGAATGGCTACTCCCGGCGCAGTTCCCTGCGCGCGGCCTTCCAGGTAAGTTTTTCTTTTATCATACTGAGGGGTGTAAAAATCAAGAAACCAGGGTAGCAATTCAGGCTTCACCCCACCCAGGTTTGGGTTAGCGGTAGACAGCTTCAATTTTACATTTTTCCAGGTTTCGCCAGTACCTTGAAATACGTTTGCTTTGTACACAAGGCTTAATGGTGTCTTCGTATTGAGTCCACGTATATCATATAAGGCGTACCATCCGGCATTGGCAACAACATAATCTAAAACAATTTCCACGTCCGAAGCTTTTTCTGCAGAAAGGCTCACGATTATTTCGCTCGTATGTTTTCCTGGTATTTCGTTTTGCGCGCGGATTTGTTGCTGAATTCTTGACAACCTTTCATTCAGTTCACTAATTTTTTTATCGTGAAGCATACTGGTCATAGCAATATCCTTTAATCGGCTTCGAAAAAAATCAGCCATGTTTTTTAATTCGATTACCGGGAGATTTTGATTCGCTCCGCCGATTTTCTGATTGCTTAACAGCATCTGCTCTTCTTTATTGAGTATTTCTTTTTGGGTACTCTCAAA
>JAYSOP010000186.1:0-3144 GCA_043722905.1 Chryseolinea sp. | reverse complement strand
GCCTTCAATAATTCCCGTCCAGTTAAAAAAAAAGCCATTCGTTGTAGAATGGCTTTTAAAAAAATTTTCGGTACGGTCTTAATTTATACTTTAATTTCCACATCTACTCCGCTGGGAAGTTCAAGCTTCATCAAAGCATCCACCGTTTTTGCGCTATTGCTGTAAATATCAACCAGGCGCTTGTAGGTGCAAAGTTGAAATTGTTCACGCGATTTCTTGTTTACGTGAGGTGAGCGAAGAACAGTAAATTTCTCTTTCTCAGTTGGTAGTGGTATGGGCCCACTGACAACGGCACCGGTGGCTTTCACAGCTCTTACGATCTTCTCAGAAGATTTATCAACCAGGTTGTGGTCGTAAGACTTTAATTTTATTCTGATTTTTTGGTTCATAATATCGGGTTAAGGAAATCGTCTAAATCCTACTTTATTTTTTATTTACGTGCTAATTAAAATCCATTTAATCGATCCTGGCGATCCTTAAATCCCTGAATCAGGTCCTATTTCGCCAAAGCAGTTCCTTTCACTTCTTCAATTACTTTCTCCGCAAGGTTTTTCGGAACCGGGGCATAGTGGGAGAAGGTAAGTGACGCGGAAGCGCGTCCAGAAGTTATGGTACGCAAGTCTGTTACATAACCAAATAATTCTGACAATGGAACATCCGCTTTAATTACCTGGGCGCCAGCGCGGGTATCCATGCCTTTCAGTGAACCTCGTCTACGGTTTAAGTCACCGGTTACTGATCCGGTATACTCATCGGGAGAAAGAACTTCAACAGACATAATAGGTTCTAGCAACTGGGGACCTGCTTTTCTTGCAGCCTCTCTAAAGCCGATCCGAGCAGCCAATTCAAATGACAACGCATCCGAGTCAACATCATGATAAGAACCATGGAAGACACGAACCTTCATTGAATCAATCGGATATCCCGCTAAAGGTCCGTTCACCATCGCGTTCATGAAACCTTTTTGTATGGAAGGAATAAATTCCCGGGGAATCACACCACCCACAATGTCATTAACAAAATCCAGACCTTCTTTTCCATCATCGCGGGGAGAAAGTTCGAATACGATATCCGCAAATTTTCCACGGCCACCAGTCTGTTTCTTGTAAACTTCTTTATGTTCAATACTTTTTGTAAGTGACTCTTTATAAGCAACCTGGGGTGCTCCCTGATTGATCTCTACTTTGAATTCGCGCTTCAGGCGGTCGATAATGATCTCGAGGTGTAACTCGCCCATTCCACGAAGGATGGTCTGACCTGTTTCCTGGTCTGAGTTCACCCGCAGGGTTGGATCCTCCTCAACAAGTTTCCCAATGGCCATACCCAACTTATCAGCATCCGCTTGTTTTTTGGGCTCAATAGCATACCCTATAACCGGTTCAGGGAACACCATAGATTCAAGAACAACTTTGCGCTTTTCATCGCAAAGTGTATCACCAGTTTTAATATCCTTAAAGCCTACTACTGCCCCAATATCACCTGCAGAAAGTCGTTCAATCTGATTTTGTTTGTTAGCATGCATCTGAAATACACGCGAGATACGTTCTTTATTCTGTGAACGGGTATTATAAACATAAGACCCGGCCTCAAGAACACCTGAATATGCGCGGATAAAGCAAAGACGGCCAACGAAAGGATCCGTGGCGATTTTAAAAGCCAGCGCAACAAAAGGTTCTTTTTCATCAGGTCTGATCACCACCTCCTCTTCAGTATCCGGATCGTGCGCGACAATATTGTCCTTATCCATAGGTGATGGCAACAATTCCATCACATAATCAAGCATAGTTTGAACACCTTTGTTCTTAAAGGACGAACCACAAACCATCGGCACGATCTTCATATCGATGGTTGCTTTACGAAGGGCAGTTAAAATCTCCACCTCGGTAATAGTGCCGGGGTCATTGAAGAATTTCTCCATTAATGACTCGTCATAGTCGGCTACCGCTTCAAGAAGTTTCTCCCGGTAGGTTGCCACGTCAGCCTTCATGTCTTCGGGAACAGCAATTTCTTTAAAGGTCATCCCTTTATCGTCTTCATTCCAGACAATCGCCCGATTATTTACAAGATCGACAACTCCTTTAAAATTCTCTTCTGCACCAATTGGTAATTGCAGGGCTACAGCGTTGCTCCCGAGTTTTTCTTTTACTTGTTTGCAAACATCCAGGAAGTCAGCTCCGGCGCGGTCCATTTTATTTACAAAACCAATGCGGGCAACTTTATAATTGTCGGCAAGGCGCCAGTTAGTTTCTGATTGAGGCTCAACACCATCAACAGAACTAAACAGGAAAACCAACCCATCCAGTACACGAAGTGAGCGATTAACTTCAACCGTAAAATCTACGTGACCGGGGGTATCAATGATGTTTATGTGATAGTCGTTACCGCGATATTTCCAGGGAACGGTCGTAGCAGCGGAGGTGATGGTAATTCCCCTCTCCTGTTCCTGTGCCATCCAGTCCATGGTAGCAGCCCCTTCATGTACCTCGCCTATTTTATAATTAACACCAGAATAATACAAAATCCGTTCTGTGGTAGTTGTTTTACCCGCATCAATGTGGGCAGCAATACCAATATTTCTGGTGTATCTTAAATCTCTTGCCATTACTATTTACTTGATTAGAATCTGAAATGAGAGAACGCTTTGTTTGCTTCTGCCATTCTGTGGGTATCGTCTTTTTTCTTGATTGCGGCACCCTCACCCTTTGAAGCAGCGATAATTTCAGCGGCTAATTTATCCATCATGGTTTTTTCACCACGGGCTCTTGAGTAGTCAATAAGCCATTTGATGCTAAGATTGATTTTTCTTTCAGGTCTGATCTCAACAGGTACCTGAAAAGTAGCACCACCTACCCGCCGGCTTTTTACTTCCACGGCAGGCATCAGATTGTTCATTGCGCGCTTCCATACGTCAAGACCGCTTTCATTGGTTTTCTTTTCTACCTGCGCTACAGCGTCGTAAAATATAGTATAGGCAACACTCTTTTTACCTTGTTCCATCAGGTAATTCACAAATTTGGTTACCAGGGTATCCTGAAATTTAGGATCGGGAAGTAAGTATCTTTTTTTAGGTTTTGTCTTTCTCATGACTGGATGAAATTATTTTTTGCCCTTTGCTGGTGCTCCTTTTGCCGGAGCCCCTTTTGC
>JAYSOP010000185.1:0-3352 GCA_043722905.1 Chryseolinea sp. | reverse complement strand
GTAACAGCTTAATTTTAATGCCTAGGCCCCTGCAAAAGTAGCTTTCTATTCGATTTAGAGACATGTTTGATTTGGATTCAAAATATCGTGAATGTTATCGAAAAAATCTTTGCGAAACTTTGTGCTTTATTCCGTGTACTTGTAAAATTGGATTTTAAAAACCTTCGTCGCACTCATTGATCGGTTTCAACAGTCCCGTTCCGGCCATCGTCCTGGCAACAGTGTCCTATTTGACAATGGAGGGGAAATAACAAAAGGTGAAATCAATAAGGTCGGGAGGAAAAAAAGACAGATTTGTCCGCCTTTAACTTTCAGCGGTTTCTTCTTCGGGAATATCCAGCCAGTTGCCTGACTCGGCATTGTGGAGGTAATCGAGAATTTTTTGCTCTACCATCCGAAGTTTTAAGCCCCGAAGATAGGTACCGTTTCTTGCTAAAATTAACCTCCCGGTTTCTTCGGAGACAGCCAGCACGAGCGTATCAGTAACTTCAGACATCCCGACGGCCGCCCTGTGGCGCAAGCCAAAGTGTGTGGGCAAATGGTCGTTTTCGCTAACGGGTAAAATACAGCGGGCGGCCTTTATCCTTCCTTTGTGGATAATCACGGCGCCATCGTGCAACGGACTGTGTTTACTGAAGATCGCCAACAACAATCTTCGCGACACTTCCGAGTTGAGAGAATCACCGGTTTCAATATAAAAACGAAGTTCCACGTACCTCGAAAATACAATCAAAGCCCCTGTTTTTGTGGCCTTCAATGTCTTGGTAGCCTCCGTTATCTGTTGAATATCAAAATCATCCTGGTAAGAATTTCGCCAATTGGAAACCGTTTTAAAGAAATTTTCCCGGAATTCTGTGCCGCGGCCAATGACGAGTAAAAACTTTCTTATTTCCGGCTGGAACAAAATGATCATGGCAAGCACTCCCACTCCCATAAACTGACCGAGAATGGTTGCCAGCAATTCCATTTCGGCGGCGCGTACAATAAGGTAGATCAGGTAAAGGGCTAAAATGCCCAGAAAAATATTTACCGCAATACTTCCCCTGATCAGTTTATAAACCTGATAAAGTAGAATGCTCACCAGACTTATATCGATGACATCAATCCAGCTTACCTCTAAAAAACCTATGTTAAATCCAAAAATCATTTGCCGGCAATAACACCTTGAGAACTGTTCCCGCTAAATATAGGGACTTCAACTACTGGAATCATTGAATGAAGTAAAAAGTTTGATAACTTCTTTTGTCTGTTTTACATCATGGACCCGTAATATGTCCGCCCCTTTTAACAGTGCGATGGTGTTTAAAGCGGTGGTTCCATTCAGCGCCTCCTCCGGTTCAACAGCGAGTGTTTTCCATATCATTGATTTTCTTGATAATCCAACCAGAAGTGGTTTGCCCAGAATGGAAAGGCTTTGCAAATGATGAAGCATGTGAAAATTATGTTCCCTGGTTTTGGCAAATCCGAAACCCGGATCAATAATAATGTCCTTGATATCCATGCCCTGAAGCCTGTTTATTTTTTCATGGAAGTAATCAATTATTTCTTTCATCAGGTTCGTGTATGTTGCCTGGTGGTTCATGGTTTGAGGATTTCCTTTCATATGCATAATCACATAAGGAACCTGCATTCGAGAAACCGTTTCAAACATTTTTTCATCGAGGCCGCCTCCGGAGATATCATTGATCATAGACGCCCCTGCGTCGACCGCGGCCTCGGCCACCGAGCTCCGGAAAGTATCAATAGAAATGACCGTGTCTGGAAAGTTCCTGAGAATTATTCCGATCGCCATAATCACCCGTTCTTTCTCAACACCTTCACTGAGGTGATCGGCGCCTGGTCTTGATGAATAACCACCCACATCAATAAAATGGGCTCCTTCCTGTACCATTTTTTCAACCTGATCCAGGATGTTTTTTTCGGTCGTGAATTGGCCCCCATCATAAAAGCTATCCGGGGTAACGTTTAAGATTCCCATTATTTTCGGAATGGTCAAATCCATTAACCGTCCCTGGATGTTCAGTGTTTTGTTTGTTGAAAATGGCGTATTTTGCACCGCTTAAATTTTATGGTTGAAAAAACAGCAATCGAATATAGAGAGGTAATTGCCACCTGCAAAACCTTGTTTGAAAAGAAAACCCGGGATTACGGCACTGCGTGGAGAATATTGCGCCTGCCGTCAATAACCGATCAGATCTTTATCAAGGCACAACGGATCAGGAGCATTCAGGAAAAAGGATCCCAAAAGGTTGACGACTCCATTCATGATGAATTTATCGGTATCATTAATTATTGTGTAATAGCCTTCATACAACTCCACCTTTCAGGTTCGACTGCACTCGACCTCAGATTTGAAGACCTTGAACCCCACTATGACGAGGCCGTAAATGAAACTTTTGAACTGCTGCAAAATAAGAACCATGACTACGGTGAGGCGTGGCGTGAGATGCGGATAACATCCATTACCGATATCATACTGATGAAGTTATTACGCGTAAAGCAAATTGAAGATAATTCCGGTAAGACCCTGATCAGCGAAGGCATCGAAGCCAACTACCAGGATATGATCAACTATTCCGTTTTTGCATTGATTAAATTGAAAGAATTGTATGTTTAAAAAAATAGCAGATCAGTTTTCCCGGTTTTTCGTAGGTGGCCTATTTATTTTTTCAGGCCTCATAAAATTGAATGACCCCATCGGTACCAGGATTAAGATGGAAGAATATTTCGGCGTTTTTGCCGACGATTTCGGATTCTTTTTTGAGTTGTTCGTGCCCTTCGCGATGGAGATAGGCATGATCATGATCATTCTCGAAATTGCGCTTGGGGTTGCCGTGTTGATTTATTATCGCATGAACATCACCACTATCCTCCTCCTTTTACTGATGGTCTTTTTTACATTCCTCACTTTTTACTCCGCCTACTTTAATAAAGTTACCGATTGTGGCTGCTTTGGCGATGCTATCAAGCTTACACCCTGGCAGTCATTCTGGAAGGACATTATACTGATGATCTTTGTCCTCCATTTGTTCTGGTTTAGAAAAAGTTATGTACCCGTGTTAAGAACCCGTGAAGGGCACTTTGTTGTGGCCAGCGTAACCATCCTCAGCTTGTTTTTGGGAATTTATGCCATCCGCCATTTACCTTTTATTGATTTCAGAGCATACCGCATTGGAAATCACATTCCGACACAGATGCAACCGGAGGAGCAACCCGTGTTCGAGTATGTTTTCTCACGCAAAGATAACGGTCAGGAAATAAGGTCAGACAAATACCTGATGGATACCACGCAGTACAAGTACGTGAGCGTAGTACAGCTCAATGAGGAAAAAACAAGAGCCAAGATTACGGA
>JAYSOP010000184.1:0-3936 GCA_043722905.1 Chryseolinea sp. | reverse complement strand
GACGAGGTATACAAGCATGTTAAAGATTTTCCGTGGGATGAACTGTTAACGTCTGAAAGTTATTTTACAGTAACAAGTCATGCTGACCACCCCACTGTGAATAACTCCATGTTTGTGAATGTAAAAGTGAAGGATGCCATAGCCGATGCCATGCGTGACAAAACCGGAAAGCGTGCCGATAGTGGCCCAGCTCTCGATAAAGCAGTCGTACATCTTTTCTGGCGTGATAACTGGGCGGAGATTTTTCTGGATACTTCGGGTGAAACACTTTCTAAACACGGGTACAGAAAAATTCCAGGGAAAGCTCCTATGCTCGAAGCGCTTGCCGCCGGAACGTTGCTGGCCACAAAATGGGATAGAAAATCACCCTTTGTAAATCCCATGTGCGGATCATCCACCATAGCCATCGAGGCAGTTTTACTGGCCACCAACAGAAGGCCAGGCCTGTTCCGGACCAATTATGCTTTCATGCACGTAAAGGGATTTGATGAAGATGTATATGCGCGTGAATACCGAACGCTGGAAGATCAGATCACAGAGATGAAAGATTTGGTAGTGATCGCCACGGATCTTAGTGATGATGCTATTTCAATCTCAAAAGTGAATGCCGGCCTTGCCGGGATAGAAAAATATGTCCGGTTCGCGGTTTGTGATTTCGCGGATACCGAAATTCCTGAAGGGCCCGGTGTGATTTATTTTAATCCGGAATACGGTGAGCGAATGGGGGAAGAAAGCGAACTGGAAAAAACTTATGAACGGTTAGGAGATTTTATGAAGAAAAAATGCCAGGGATATTCTGGTTATGTTTTTACAGGAAATCTTGATCTCGCCAAAAAAATTGGTCTCAAAGCCACGCGAAGGATTGAGTTCTATACCGCGAAGCTGGATTGTCGTTTACTTGAATATGAACTGTACTCAGGAACGAGACGGGTGGAGAAAGTTGACAGTTGACAATTGTGTGGCACGATACTGCAAATAACTTCGCGAAAATTAAGGATTTTCGTGAAGTTGAAACCCGGTTCTGGGGTGCTGGATAAATCTGGTCTCTTAAGGTCCAAACTTCAACACAAAAAAACCCTTTTTCTTGAAAAGGATCGAATTTAATACAAGGAATCCCGTGAGTGCATAATCTGGACGGGATTTGCGTAATTTGGCACAGATCTGGATACAGGTCGTTGGTACACCCCTAACTGTAGATTGTGAAGCGTATTATTCCGCTTTTATTCTTGATGTATGCCTGTAGTCCAAAGGTACAAGCGCCGGACGCGGAAGCGTTAAAACCCTCATGGTTAAAAAATCAGCCCTATCGCGATGGTTATTATACGGGCATTGGCCACAGTCAAAAAGACGGAAGTAACAATTATATTCAATCAGCTAAGAAAAGTGCTTTAGACGATCTGGTTTCTCAGATCAAAGTAAATGTAGCCAGTTCATCCGTGTTGAGTTTTTTTGAAACGGATAAAAAAATTCAGGAACAATACGAGCAAATTATTAAGACTACCGCGGCCGATGAGTTGCAGGAATATGAATTGGTGGATGCCTGGGAAGATGCCGGAAATTATTGGGTGTACTATCAATTGTCTATAGCCCGCTACCGTCAAATCAAAGAGGAGCAAAAGCGCAATGCCACCCTGCAGGCACAAGACTACTTTAACAAAGGCAGGGACTCAGAAAATAAAGGAGAAAGGCTACAAGCCATCAGTTTTTATTTTCAGGCCTTCAGAAGTATTGAAAAGTATTTAGGTGAACACCTGCAGGTTTCAGTAAAAGGGCAGGAGTTCCTCCTGGTAAATGAGATATACGCATCCATCCAGAATCTTTTGGATAAAATACAGGTCAGTCTGCAGCCTACTGAATTGCTGTTAAATCGCAGACTCACGCAGTCACAACAGAATGTTACTGCAAGGGCTTCTTACAAAGATAATATTCCCGCGATCAACCTACCCCTCATCGCCTCCTTCGAAAAAGGAAAAGGTGAAATTTTTCCTGACTATAAAACGAGTGAAAACGGTGAGGCAAGAATTCTCATCAGCAAAATCACGTCAAAAGAACTAGAACAAACAGTGGGTGTAAAAGTAAACATCGATGCTTTGAGTGGAACAAGCAGCTCGCCCGTGTACGCATTGATTGCAAAAACTTTGAATGTTCCGGGCGCACAGGTTTTGATGAGGGTGCAACGCCCCGTAGTTTTTTTGACGGCGCATGAAAAAAGCCTTGGCTACGAAAAATCTACTCTTCAGATCAGCAACAAACTAAAAAATCTGTTGGTAAATAACGGATTCGAATTTACTGAAAACAAGAACATGGCAGACCTTTGGTTTGATATCCATGCTGATTCGGAAAGGGGATCCATATCCGGTAGTATCTATATAACCTATCTCACAGGCGTTATCAAAGTGACGACGATGAAAGAAGGGAAAGAGGTATATGCCACGACCCTGGATCGGGTGAAGGGTTACGGATTAGATTACGATAAGTCCAGTGTAGATGCTTATAATAAAGCGCTTGAGTCATTGGAGAAAGAACAAATGAAGGATTTGTTAAATACTGTTTTACAATAAATACTGTGGGGAAATTGCGAAGCTTTGCCCCTCATGGTTCATGGTAAGGAGATTGAATTAAGCGGTCTGGCGTGATACCTCCAATGTGAGTTTGAAATAAAAATATTCAGGTAATAAAAGGCTTTTTTAAACCAGAAAGGGCATTTATTAAAAAGTTCAAAAATCTGGTATTTAAATTGATTGTTAGATAACAAAGTCCGGGACCTATCATTGTTTCAATAGATTAAATATACAGTCACCAAATAATTTAAATCCAACAAAATCCTACTTCGAAATGAAAAAGTTCACTAGTTCTACATGGATGTTAATTGCTCTTGCCGGCGTGTTTATGATCGGTTGTAAAAGCAAAGAAAAAGCGCCGCCTAAGGGCGAAACGGAAGTTGTTGTACCCTGTTCGGGATCTGACTTCTTTACGACGAACAAATTTTTCCGCGCCAATTCTATTGGTGAGAGTCAGGATCAGGTGACTTCGAAAAAGAAAGCCCTGACCAATGCGCGTAATGAACTGGCACAGGCTATTCAGACAACGGTCAAAACAGTGACCGATAACTACGTTAATTCACGCGAGATGAACAACAAGGAGGAAGTGGAAGAAAGATTTGAAAGTTTGAACCGTGAAGTCGTGGATCAAACGCTTTCGGGCATTCGAACACTTTGCGAGAAGCTGATGAAAACGAGCACCGGTACTTACAAAACGTATGTTGCCATTGAATTGTCAGCCGACGAGCTGGTAGCCAAATACAACGAGCGTTTATCTCAGGATGAGCGTTTGAAGATTGACTACGACTATGAAAAATTCAAGGAGACTTTTGAAAAAGAAATGGATAAAATGAAGAACGGAAATTAAACCGAAGTCTTTGTCAATAATTAGAAAGCTGCCATGTTTATGGCGGCTTTTCAATTTTTTTGGAATTCTTATTTTACCGATGGATTGATCACTGTTACCCGCAGGGTCCCTGAGACAGGAGACCCTGCGGAGACGGCGGGAGAGCTTTTTGCTTTAAGGGCCGTAGTGATAAAATGCATAATGATCTATTTAAGACTGCCTCGAAACAAGCCAGAAAATCCACTTTACGAAAGTTCAGGACTTTCGGAAAGTTGGTTCGAAGCAGAAATTTTTCGTCGCACTGAATAATTGAGAGACCAGATTTATCCTCAGCACCCCAAGACCGGGTATCAACTTCACGAAATATCCTTAACTTTCGCGAAGTTATTTGAAGGATCGAGCCAATATTAACGGCAAATCGTGAACGCGAAATTTCCGAAAACGCTGGTTTTCAGACATCCACTTTCCGAAAGTTAAGGACTTTCGCAAAGTTATTTGAAGGGAGTAATCGTGCCAACATGATATACCAAGGGTTAGAGAATTTCCCGG
>JAYSOP010000183.1:0-6791 GCA_043722905.1 Chryseolinea sp. | reverse complement strand
AAGTTTTCCCGGATGGCGTCTACCATCCCAATCTTAATGGCTTGCCTGACATCGGGATAGGATAAGGAAAGTCTGTTGTCACAATAAATCGGTGATTTCCAACCGGAACTCCACGTAAATGGGCGGTCAGTATTGAGTTTAATCGCCTGGATTTTCAAAAGCATTTCTGCGATTTTGCTTGCGGTATCTTCCTGTACTTTAATGATGGGCATAAGCCAAAAATAGAACTTTAATGCAATTGTTGAAAATTGACGGGCTCAGGATCGAACAGATGTGGGCAAAAATAATTCAAAGTCCTTGCGCGCGTGAAAATTATTTACTCTTTTGCGATTGGAGGTACGGGGCACTGATGGTTCTATTTATTAACGACATTCCTGTTACAATTCTCGATGCGGATGAGCCACCGGAATCCGGGCGTTACAATCATTCGCTGGATGCCGCAAGAGAGCCGATCACGCAATCGAAACTAATCAACCACGTTTGGGTTAAAAATGCAAACGAAAAAGATTTTGATATCATTCTTGGTTTTCTGAACAGCAAAGTGCCCACCAACATTCTGTCTGTTATTATCTCCACCGCGGGGGTCATGTCCACCAAACAGTATTTTCGTAAAAAATTCAAGATTGTAAAAGCTGCCGGGGGCCTGATCCGAAAGAAAGATAAATTTCTGATGATATACCGTATGAAAAAGTGGGATTTGCCGAAGGGTAAACGGGAAAAAAATGAAAAGTACAAGCAAACTGCTGTGCGCGAAGTGTTAGAGGAATGCAACGTCACGGTAAAGATCGGACGGAAAATCTGCACTACATGGCATACCTATACCATGAATAAAAATGCCATGCTGAAGAAAACAAGATGGTATTTAATGGATTGTGTTGATGATACGAAAATGAAACCCGCTTTAGAGGAAGATATCGAGGAGATTCGCTGGATGAATCCCAAAGAAGTGTATCATGCCCTTGAACACTCCTATCAATCGATCAGTTATGTGCTGGAGCAGTACTATGAAAAGATTGAATTAAAATCCATTCAGTAGTCCGGATAATTCTGCCCGTTATAATTTGTAAGGAAGGAACTCAGAAACATCGCCCCCATATCCGTGTACCTCGCGGATTATCGAAGAACTGATCCAGGCGAACTGAGGCGAAGTGATCAGAAAAACCGACTCAAGTTCACTAAATAATTTCCGGTTGATTTGCGATATACTGTTTTCGTATTCGAAGTCAGTCGTATTCCGTATCCCACGGAGCAGGTAACTGGCGTTATTTTTTCGCGCAAATTCAGCGGTTAGTTCAGCGTATGTCACCACGCTGATGGCCGGATATTTTTCAAAAGTCTTTTCAATGTATTGGGTCATCCGGTCAATGGAAAAATAACGAGAGCTTTTTTCCCGGTTATAACCGATGGAAATTATGATCTCATCAAAAACCCTGAGACCCCTGAGTACAATGTCCTCATGGCCTTTCGTAAAGGGATCAAATGATCCCGGAAACAATGCTATTTTTTTTTCAGACACCTTAAAAAAGTATAAAGCAAAAAGTTTAAAAGCAGTTTGGTCTAATGACTATTGACCACTGACCACTCACTACTGCAATGCATCCCTACCCCCCAATAAGGTGCATACTGTAAAGATCGAAAAAATGGTGATCCTGTACTTCATCAAACATGTAGCCGAATTTAAGATATTTCGGCCGATAGCCAAAGATCACATTATTGATGTATTTGTAAAATTCGTTGTAATGCGGAGAGTTCTTTCCGATATAACCCCATAATACAATCTGACTGGTCTGCTGCGTGAGGTTCAGTGTTTTCATGACCAGCATGATGTACTTGACATAGTCGGAAAACTGTTTGATCACAAACTGATTGTAATAAATCAGGTTGCCTTGTTTGGCGGACACAATGTGAAGTTTGAAACGGTCAACAAAGATATAAAGCGGATTATCCTTCCGGTGCTCTGATACTTGTGTTATGCCCTCAATGAGAACAGCAGACTGGTGCATAAAAACCGGAGTGATTCCCGGATATATTTTTGCAAACCAATCTTTCATCTCTTTTGGGAAGGTAAAGATGGTGGTCGCTTTTGACCGCATGTTAAGAACCGATTCTACATATTCATTTTCCGCATTTATCTGCGCATTGAATTGAAGATATTCAGCTTTGGATTCTTCCACGTACAGCGTTTGCGGAACCTGCACGAATTTGTTGTTCTTTATACTCACCTTTATGCTCTTCCAAAAGGCTGCTTTGAGCAATTCATGCGCGTCAAAAAGCTGTTCTAAAACCTGCAATAATTCTTCGTGCGTTGAGAGAGAGGGAAAAACGTAGTCCTCCAGAAGAAGCATCCGGTTCTGTTCGCCATCAAGAACTCCGATTTGAAGGTCCCGTGTTCCTATGTGAATCAAGAGGTAGTATTGATTGATCAGCTCAACATCAAACCGCTCATCTTTGATTTTTTTTATAAGCTTATAGTTGAGCTCGGCTGTCTGCAAAGTGAAATGCGTTTTTGTAATGGTAATTCTTACAATAATAATTATTTTAAGGTGTATTATGAAAGTTAATACCCTTTCATTTAGCGACTTAACTGGCTTAAATCCTAAAAAAACCGTTGAGTGTCGTTAAATCACCGGGGGTTTTAACGAAATTAAAAATTCCATGCAGCTCTTTAGCGGGAATTTCAGAGAATTCTGATGGTGAAAGAAATCTTACCTCGAGGGCGACTTGCGATTCAGGGTCGTAACCATTTTTGAGAATCCCTCCTGTTACGGACACATGAAAAAATAATTCCACTGCGTGAAAGGGGTGCTTAACGAACTCACATCCAAAAAGAAATTTTGACAAGGAAATAGCCAGGCCTGTCTCTTCCAAAAATTCTCGTTTTAAGCATTGTTCAATGGACTCGCCGAACTCAAGACCACCCCCGGGTGGCGCCCAGAAATTGCTGGCTGTAATGCCTTTATGGTTCACCATGAGCAGCAGGTCATTTTGCCAGCATAAACCGCATACCCTTACCCTGATTTTACCCCCGTAAGTTTTTGCTATTCCGTCATCCATTGCGGTTACTTTTCACGCCCATAGGGCAATAAAGGTGTTCAAGGGATGAAAATACCCTCAAATTCAATATGTCCCCTCCGACAGAATTTTAATCTGTAAGTAAGTGTTTGATATAATATTGATGTTTTTTGTCCTGAAAATCTGGTAAATTTGAAAAAAAAGAAAGTATGAGAAAACATTTGTTTTTAGTATGTATTCTGGGTTTCGCAGTTCAATCATTTGGGCAGGATACGAAGGCGACGGCAAAGAAGGATGGTGCGGTAATCACTTTCGACAAGAAAACGCACGATTTTGGAAACATTGTGCAGGGTGATAAAGTGGAACATACGTTTTACTTTACCAACACGGGAAATGAGCCTTTGATCATTACGAATGTCCAGGTGAGTTGCGGATGTACCACTCCCAAAGGATGGCCCAGGGACCCACTTCCTCCTGGAGCAAAAGGCGAAATAACAGTTTCTTTTAATAGTGCGGGTAAAATGGGTATGCAAAATAAACCTGTTACCCTGGTCACCAATGCCATTAATGCTGATGGAAATCAAATAACTTTTACGACCAATATCCTGGATAAAAAACCGCAGTGATTTTGGGAATGATTTAAAAAAAAAGCCTCACGCGAGGCTTTTTTTGTTTATGCTCAGAAAAAGGAATACCCATCCCGTTAGGAAGAGGATGCCTCCAACAGGCGTTATCGCGCCCAATCCCCTCATTCCCGATAATGAAAGTGTATACAGACTCCCACTGAATATTACGATACCTGTCGCGAAACAGAACACGGCTCTTTTCAGGTGGCTGGAAGACGATCGCTGCATCAGCAATCCGCAAAATATGATAGCGAAGGAGTGATAGAACTGATACCTCACCGCTAGTTCAAAAGTTTCCGTGCGCGCATTCCCCTCCAGAATGGGACGCAGGGCATGGGCGCCAAAAGCTCCCAGTGCGACGGCGAGGGCTGCCATGACGATTCCAATTTTGTAGGCTACTGGTGCATTCATAAGCTGGTGATGATAATCATTTTTGATCCATCGTTTCAGGGATGTTTGCGTTGACCGAAGATGGCGGTTCCCACCCGGATCATGGTGCTGCCTTCTTCCAGGGCAATGGTAAAATCGCCACTCATGCCCATGGAAAGTTCCTGCATCTTTACGGACACCGGAAGGGCCTGATTTTTTAATTTTTCAAAAAGCATTTTTAAACTTTTGAATTCCCTTCTAACCTGCTCTTTGTTATCGGTAAAAGTTGCCATTCCCATAAGGCCCTTAATAGCAATATGCTGGAGCCCTTCTAAAGAAGTGGAATGGACCAATTCCAGCACCTCCTGCTCTGAGAATCCAAACTTAGTTTCTTCCCCGGCAATATGGATCTGCAGTAAACAAGGAATTATTCGGGGAATTTTACTTGCCTGCTTGTTGATTTCCACCAGAAGTTTGGGGCTATCTACTGAATGGATAAGGCTTACAAAAGGAGCGATGTATTTTACTTTATTGGTCTGAAGATGACCGATCAGGTGCCACGAAATATCTTTTGGGAGGGCTTCGTATTTCGGAGCCATTTCCTGCACTTTATTCTCGCCGAAGTCACGGTGCCCCGCGTCATAGGCTTCCTGGATTTTTTCAAGCGGCTGTGTCTTGCTGACGACAATCAGCGTGCACGCACGGGGTATTTCTTTAACCAGGACCAAAATGTTCTCCTGAATACTCATGATTTATTGAACAATTTGCAACCTTTCATGGGATGTAATACTAACGATTTATATCATTTGGGCGGGCCCTAATTCATGCCTATTTTTAAACTTTGAAGACATAAGTTAAAAAACTATGGCGATCCTCGGAACATTGCTTAAAAAAGGGATACGCATCCGCGAGATGCTGGAGGAGGAGTACACGGCTCCCTTTGATTTGCAAAAGAAGGAATTAAAGGAATTGCTGATAACGGCCAACGCCACTGAGTTTGGCAAGTATTATAATTTCTCCGATATCCTGAACGGATTCAGAAAAGGTAATAAAGAATTTTATAAGCGATTTAAAAACAAGGTGCCCATTCACACCTATAATAAAATTTACAATGACTGGTGGAGGCTGGCGCAAAAAGGTGCTAAGAATGTTTGCTGGCCTGGAAGGGTAAAATATTTTGCTTTGAGTTCCGGAACATCCGAAGCATCCTCAAAATATATTCCGGTTACCAAAGATATGACGAAGGCAATACAAAAAACGAGTGTGCGTCAGATCCTTACCCTTTCCAAATACGACCTGCCGCCGGAGATCTTTGAGGCAGGAATTCTTATGCTGGGCGGGAGCACCCATTTAAATCGCAGGGGTAGTTTTTTTGAAGGTGATTTGACCGGGATTCAGGCCGCCCGTTTGCCTTTTTGGTTTCAACACTTCTACAAACCCGGAAAGCGTATTGCGAAAACCCGTCATTGGGATGCCAAGCTGGATGAAATTGCAAGGAAGGCAAAAGAATGGGATATCGGTATCGTGGTAGGGGTCCCGGCGTGGATTCAAATACTCATTGAGAAAATCCTCAAGCATCACAACGCAAAACATATCCATGAGATATGGCCTAACCTCATGGTGTATGTTCACGGTGGCGTTTCGTTCGACCCTTATCGCAAAGGCTTTGAAAAACTTTTAGCCAAGCCCATACATTATATTGAAACGTATCTGGCCTCTGAAGGATTTATTGCGTTCCAGGCTTTCCCCAATAGAAGATCTATGCGCCTTGTACTGAACAATGGCATATTCTATGAATTCGTCCCATTTGAGGAGAAGAACTTTGATTCAAATGGCGAAATAAAGGTCGATGCACAAACATTGATGATCGATGAAGTCGAAGAAGGAAAAGACTATGCCTTGCTACTATCTTCGTGTGCCGGTGCGTGGCGATACCTTATCGGGGATGTGATTAAGTTCACTTCCCTTGAGGAGTCAGAAATAGTTATTACGGGCCGAACCAAGCACTTCCTCAGTTTGTGCGGTGAACATTTGTCGGTGGATAATATGAACAAAGCCATTGAACTGGTGGCTAATGATCTGAACATTGCCATTCAGGAATTTACCGTTGCGGGCATACCCTATCAATCTCTTTTCGCCCACCATTGGTTTGTAGGTACCGATGATGCAGTAGATCCTGCCGTGTTAAAAATAAAAATTGACGAGCAGCTAAAAATCCTTAACGATGATTATGCTGTTGAGCGGAGTGCGGCGCTGAAAGAAATTTTTGTGGACGTGTTGCCTGTCAGCGCCTTTTATGGATGGATGGAAAGTAAAGGAAAAGTTGGCGGACAGAATAAATTTCCGCGTGTCATGAAAAAAGCTCAGCTTGAAGACTGGACCACATTTTTACAATCGAGAGTGAATGGAAATCATTCTTAAGGGGATCATCTCCGGGCTTGTTCTCGCCTTTCTGATTGGCCCGGTATTCTTCACGCTTTTGCAAACCAGTATTGAACGGGGTTTTGGAAGTGGCGTGTTAGTGGCTGTGGGTATTTCTTTAAGCGATGCGTTTTACATTACCCTTACCTATCTGGGCGTTTATCAACTTTTTGACAGTGGTAATTTCAGAGAATACCTCGCCTATTTTGGCGGCATCGTGTTACTCGTCTTCGGTCTGTATTATTTGTTTGTGAAAAGTAAAAGGTTGTACCGTTTTGATCCCGAAAAAGTGCCCGTAAAGAAACCATGGAAACTCATCGGTAAAGGTTTTCTCATCAATGGACTCAGTCCTTTAGTACTGCT
>JAYSOP010000182.1:0-4959 GCA_043722905.1 Chryseolinea sp. | reverse complement strand
CATTCATTTTTTGCAGGGCAATCTTTTTCGGATCAAAAACCATGGATGCCTGGCTCATAGAAACCGGAGGCAGGTCCTTGGTGACATATTTAAAATCCTGAAGGGAGGCGGTTCCGCTGGTGGGCAGTTTTTCATACCGTTCTGCCGTTACGTCTGAATATTGTCCTTTGGTTGTTATATCAGCTTTTACTTTCCCCGCCAGGGACATGCCTTCCAAGGGAAATATCTTCGTTATTTTTTCCAGGTCAATTCCGCCTTTCACTTTCAGATCCCAGGTGTAATTATCAAGGTTTTGGAGCAGGAGGTGTGCTGTTAACTTTTCCCCATCCATTACCATGTTGAAATCATTTACACGAATGAAAGTTTCCGCCATCTTACCGGATGTATTTTTAATCGAAGAGGTAAAATGCATGTCATCCATGGGTATAGGGAAATCGGAAGATTTTATATACCCGTTTGTGAGGGTCATGTTGGCATCGATTGCCGGAATTATTTTTTTCAGGCTATCGTATACACCCTTTGCGGTAAGGTTAAGGTCATAATTTCCTTTCATCTCCAAACCTTCCAGGGGGAACATTTTGTTTAATTCACTGAGATTTAATTTAGCCGCTATGCTGGCGTCCACATTCGTAGGGTATAACCGGGTAATCCTGGCCTTGGCATCCACCGGATTTGATCCAAAATCCATATGCATTTTTTTCATGTCTACCGTTGTGTTCTCCATTTTCCCATCTTTGTTATCAATCAGCAGATCAAGGTTGATGTTATTAACGGGCGTAGGCAGGTCAGGATATTTAAACATGGCATCCTTTACCAGGAGGGCCAGATTAAAGGAGGGCATTTGCTTTTCACTATACGTTCCTTTTGCGAAACCACTAAAAGACAGATCCCCTTCCGTTTTAATTTCAGCAAAATTCTTGCTGTAAATTCCGGGAACCAGTGACAAGAGACTTTTAAAAGAATTGGATGGGCTCTTGAAGGTAAGGTCCATTCCAAAATCATTTTCGTTCATTTTTAACCAACCGTCAAATTGCATGGCAAAGTCATTGACCTTTGCCGTGTTATCTTTAAAAACGTATTTCGTATAGTCTTCACTGATATTTAATGTGGCTTCGATTTCCACTTTTTTATCAGACAGGTATTCAACACCGGCAAACGATGTGGAAATACTATCAGCAACGGTTTTAGTGGCAAGATCAAAAGCATCCTGGGTAAAGTCACCGCTGCCAGAATGGTCCAGGCCATTTACAGCAAGCGCGAAGTCCATTGATTTGTCATCATACTTTACGTTCCCGTCCACTATTTCCCAATGATCGATCCCGAAAGCAAAGTCACCAGATTCTTCTGTAGCAATGGTGTCTGTGGAGGGCATGGCGATGTCATAGTTTGCCCTGCCGTCTTTTAACACTTGAATATTTATCACAGGTCTGATAAGCGAAATACCCTTAACCTGAATGCCATCGCTGAAAAGAATATCCACGAGGTTAATTTCTACTTCAAACTTTTCAGTGGCAAACAACATTTCCCCTGCGAAGGGCTCACGGTTCATCACCCCCAGGTCATCCAGGCTTGCCGTAACATTGGGGAAATGAGAAAAGAATGAAAGGTTAAAATCTTCAAAGACAACATCGGCATTTACGGATTTCGCCACCTCTTTTTCCATGGCCGCTTTAATGTCATCCTTAAATACCGCAGGCAGAATAATGGCTGCCGCCAGGAAAAGAACCAGAAAACAGCCAACAATGATCAGAAACCACTTCAATCCTTTATTCATTTTATATTTTTTATTTAAATCGGATACAACCTCAATTCGAAACGCCGACAAATTTACGAAACCTAAGCTGGTTTGTCAGCTTTCAGAGAACAGATGTTTTTGTTCAAAAGAACTTCAAAAACCAATCCATCAATTGATTGGAACGCCTGGTATAAGGAGGGTAGAATGTCTTGGAAGAGGTGAACCCATTTTTTTGCTTTAAAACAGCCTTTTCATTTGAAAATGACAGGAAGCCGGCATGCCCATGTGATTTGCCAATGCCGCTGTTATTTACTCCTCCGAAAGGCAGGTTGTGGTGTAGAAACTGAATGCTGCAATCATTCACACAAGCTGTTCCCGAAGAAGTTTCAAGTAAAACTTTTTGTTTCACGTGCTTTTGGCCGGTAAAAATATACAGGGCAAGAGGTTTCGGCTTTTTATTGATGTACTCTATCGCTTCCTCCAGGTGTTGATAAGTAATGATGGGTAGAACGGGTCCGAAAACCTCTTCGTTCATAATGCGGCTGCTTTTTGGAACATTTGTTAGAATCACCGGCGGTATGAACTTCGACTCTTTGTCCCCCTTGCCATCCAGTTCAATTTTAGCCCCGAGGGAGATGGCCTCCCGTATTAACGCCTGGATGCGATCAAAATGATCTGTATTGACTATCCGGCCGTAACTTCCCGATGTTTCAAAATTTCCTTTTTCAGAAAAAAGCAATTTTGTTTTTTCAATAAGCGAGGAGACAAATGGCCCGGCAATTTTGTCATCTACCAGAATATAATCGGGAGCTATACACGTCTGACCATTATTTATGAATTTCCCTACCGCAATGCGCTCGGCTGCATCTTGTATGTTTGCCGACGCTGTCACAATCGCGGGAGATTTTCCTCCTAATTCAAGGGTAACCGAGGTTAAATTCTCGGCCGCCGCTTTCATCACTATTTTTCCCACAGCGGGGCTTCCGGTAAAGAATATATGATCAAAGGGTAAAACCAATAAAGATTGCGAGACTTCGATACCCCCCTCACAAACAGAAACTATGTCGGGGTCAAAAATATCGATACTCATTTTTTTTATCAATGCAGATACATGGGGTGTTTGTTCCGATGGTTTTAATACCACACTATTGCCTGCCGCTAATGCGGAAACCAAAGGTCCGACCGCCAGAGTGAACGGGTAATTCCATGGGGCGATAATCAGGCAAACTCCTTTTGGTTCAAATTGTATATACGATCTGGTGCCGATCATAAATAGTGGAGCGTCTACTTTTTTAGGAGCTGTCCATTGATCCATCTCATTCAAGGCAACCTTTATTTCATTTAACGCCGGAAATATTTCTGTTGCGTCAACTTCTGGTGAGGGTTTCTGAAAATCTGCGTACAGGGCTTTATGTATCCCTTTTCTGTTGTCGTGAATCCATTTACGCAGCCGGGTGAGGCGATTTTTTCTTTCGGAAACAGATTCTTTTCGCAAGCGGCCAGCAGATCGTTTGCAATCATCAAAAATTTGAAGGAACGATAAATGGGTGACATTATCAGAGGCCATGATTTGTAGTGAGTAAGATTATCGTTGAAACCGGCTGCTGAGTTTTCAATTTCTATCATTGACGAAGCCTGCTAAGTGAGAAATAGGGATACGGTTGAAGTCTTTACGAAGGGATGAGCCCAGGACTGTAAGCAGTTAATTTTGCAGGATCCGTACCTCCACTCTTCTGTTTAACCGGTGGGCTTCCGGGGTATTGTCGCGGGATAGGGGCTGGTTTCCTCCGAATGCTTTGGTTTTGATTCTGGATTTTGCGAGGCCTTTTTCCGCCAGGTATGATTTCAGCGATTCAACGCGCTGTTGCGAAAGTTTCATATTTGCTTTCCCTTCGCCCAGAAAATCTGTATGCCCTTCCAGTTGGATAACCATCTTCGGATTATCATTCATCATCCTTACTAAAATATCCAATTCAGAATACGATTCAGGATCGATGCGGGTCTTGCCCACTTCAAAGATGAGGTTGTTCAGGCGCATGACATGGCCCGCAACGTGCGTATTAGGTTTTGTTCCGGAGGATAATTCGATATCCCGTATGACTCTTTTTTCAGGATTGGCTGTCGCCGGATCCAGCATATATTTCGCAGGGGCAAACCCTGGGGCTTCAACGGTTATGCTATATTTTTCCGAATCAAACATCGGAAAAGAAAAGGCGCTGTTATTGATAATGCCAATTTTATTCCCGAAAGGCAGGCTTTCGTAAACAATCCGGGCGCTGATGGGTTCACGGGTGTCGGCGTTAATTATTTTTCCTTCGGCATAGATGAGGCTATCACCAGCCTGGGCCAGAGCGGCCAGCGAAAATACCGTTGAGAATAAAACCACAAAAAGTGAACACATTTTCATGGCTATAATTTTAAGATTGTAAACTCCACCCTTCTGTTTCTTTTTCTTCCATCCGCTGAATCATTGGTGGCGATGGGCTTTGATTCCCCGAAGAATAGTACGGTGATCCTGTTTTGTTCTACGCCTTTGCCTGTAAGGTAGCTGACGACGGATTTAGCGCGCTTTTCGGAGAGGGTCAAATTGTATTTTTCAGGGCCCATAGCATCGGTATGACCCGTAATATTTATTTGCATGCCGGGCTTGTCTTTCATTACGGTAATGATCCTGTTTAGCTCCGGGAAGGATTCTGGTTTGAGAATAGCCTTATCAAAGTCAAAGAAAATATTGTTCAGCACCAGGCTTGCATTCTCTTCTACCGAACTTACCTGGATGTTATCCAGGATGAAATCTTTATTGGTAATTACCTGGTCATTATTTATGTTTCTCAGGTCAAGGTTCTGGTTTTCGGAAATTCGGTCGGCAGCCTCAGCCCTGATACCATACAGATGGCCTGCGGGGAGACGGATTTCATATTCGCCTGTTTCGGGATTAGACTGTGCGATGCCAAGTTCTTTTCCATCCGGAAGTCTTTCGTATATTATTTTTGCGCCCATAGGCTTACCGGTGGTCCGGTCAATAATTTTACCTTTCACGATAACCCACGGGTCGGGGCTTCGGAGGATCGGAAGCTTCACTCTGTAGATATCGGTATTGGTGGCTGACACGCCGCGGGAGTAATAGGCATATTCGCTGCTTGCTGGAATATTAAAAAATAAATCCTCGAGTGGCGAGTTTATTTCAGGTCCGAGATTCTCTGGATCTGACCAGTTTGTCCACG
>JAYSOP010000181.1:0-1515 GCA_043722905.1 Chryseolinea sp. | reverse complement strand
TCGAAACTTTGAATCAACTCCTCATCGGTATGGCTACTGGGTTGCCGGATATTTTTCATCATATCAATGAGCTGCCCAATCCGCATGTTTTCAGGATAGTGGCCTATCTGGGGCATGTAACCAATCTTCTCGCGGTACTTCCAGTCATTGTGAATGCTTTTTCCGTCGACGAATATTTCCCCACCGGTGGGTATCACCATCCCGAGAATGGCCTTGATCAATGTAGTCTTTCCCGACCCATTCGGCCCGATAAGGGCATAAGATTTACCAGCATCGAATTTTATTTCGATATCCTCCAGCGCATGGACGTTGCCAAATTTTTTATTTACCTGCCGAAGTTCGATCATACGGTTTCATGGAGGGTGTATTGTCTTTCAAATTTTCCGGTGTTACCACAGGGATCACTTTTTCAGCCCGATCCATTAGGATGACCAGGAAACTTCGCCATAATAAAACTGCGGCAGGCATGCGCTCCACGATCATTGAATAGATATTTACCGGCCGGTATGGCACATCCCCGGTTCCATCCTTATTAAGATCATATCCTTGATACCGGTCCCAGTAATTATTATTTATCGTATTCAGAACCATCGTACCATTGGTGGAAAAATCAAAAGTGTTGGACGAGAAATTATTGTGCACAAATGTATTGTCATCACAGCTGGCCTGAAGCCTCACTGCATAGCCATTTTCCCTGAAATCGTTGTCTTTAAATTGCGTGCGGCTCACACCTTCCAGGTGAATGCCAATGGTATTTTTTTTAAAGTGATTGCCATACACTTCGCTGTCCTGTATATCTTTCAGCAACAGTCCATAAGAAGCTGAACCCCAGTTTTGGTCAAAGGTATTGTTGTACATCTTCACGTTTTTAGTATACATCACTGCCACGCCGGCGCCATTATTCGAAAACGAATTGTTTCGGTATTCGTCGTTATGCGAAAACATAAAGTGCAAGCCATACCTTAGATTTTTCTCGCTTTGATTGTTGGTAATAAATGAGTTGGTTACAAATTCGAAATAGATGCCATCGCGGTGTCCCTGAATTTGATTATTATCGATCGTTATGTTGTGACATTTCCAAAGATGAATACCATTGCCGATCTCATATTCGGCAAGGGCTGTGGCTTCTAGTCGATTGTCTTTTATGGTGGAGTGGGACGAGTTGGAAATATGGATTCCAAAAAAAGCATTGGAGATAAGGTTTTCAATAATGGTGACTCTTTTTGAATCCAGCACTTTGATGGCTGCGACGTCATGCATGCTGGCTGTACCTGTATCGATAAACCGGAAGCCTCTAATTGTTACATCATGGGCATGAATGGTCAGTATTTCGAATTTGCCTTCACCATCCAGTACCGGATAATCCTCACCAATAACGACAATACCTTTTTCGATGATGAGGTTGCCCTCTTTATATATACCGGGTTTCACAAGCACGGTGTCTCCGGGTGTAGCCATTTCAATGCCTTGTCTGAGCGTTTTAATTTTTCCCCTGGAATCAACAACAATCGTTTT
>JAYSOP010000180.1:0-6860 GCA_043722905.1 Chryseolinea sp. | reverse complement strand
ACCATAAATCCCCCGATGATAGACGTTTCCTCTTTTAGACATAATCCATTTCATCGGGCCCACATACTTCCGCACCTGTAACTCTCCTGCAAGTCCATTATGACCATTATCATCGAAACCATATTCATTACTATGGATTTTGGCAGTAGCGAAAAGCGCGATGCTTGTAGAATACTTTTATAGAAACGATTTCCGATTGTACTAAATTATTAACATTAGTATGTTTTTTAACCTGAGGTTCGGATTATTGGTGTCGGCTGTTTTGAGAAGACAGGTGCGATGCATTGCAATGGAGGCGCAACCATACGTCCAACCGCGTTTCAGGTTCTTTCTATATCCGCACCAAGAGCTTTCAATCGTGTATCAATATTCTGATAGCCCCTGTCAATCTGGTCGATATTGGATATTTCACTTTCTCCATTTGCCGATAGTGCGGCAATTAACAGCGCTACTCCTGCGCGAATATCGGGAGAAGACATTTTGATTCCTTTTAAACGGTTTTTTCTGTCCAGTCCGATAACGGTAGCGCGATGTGGATCGCACAAAATGATCTGAGCGCCCATGTCAATAAGCTTATCGACAAAGAACAAACGGCTTTCAAACATCTTTTGATGGATGAGTACAGTGCCTTTCGCCTGTGTGGCTATCACCAGCACGATGCTTAGCAGATCGGGTGTGAAGCCTGGCCAGGGTGCATCGGCGACGGTGAGAATGGATCCATCAATGAACGATTCAATTTCATATTTTTCCTGTGAAGGAATAAAAATATCATCCCCCCTGAATTCCATTTTAATGCCGAGCCTTCTGAAGATCTCAGGGATAATTCCCAACATATCTATCCGGCAGTTTTTGATGGTGATCTCAGACTGCGTCATGGCTGCCAGGCCGATGAAGCTTCCGATCTCAATCATGTCGGGCAACAAGGTATGTTCAGTACCTTTTAATTTTGTCACCCCTTCAATGGTCAGCATATTGGATCCGATGCCACTGATTTTTGCACCCATGCGGTTGAGCATGAGACAAAGTTGTTGCAGGTAAGGTTCACACGCAGCATTGTAAATGGTGGTGTTGCCTTTCGCTAACACCGCAGCCATCACGATGTTCGCAGTTCCGGTGACGGAGGCTTCATCGAGCAACATGTAACATCCTTTCAATTCGGAACCATCAATGGTGAAGAGGTGTTCAGCGGAATCGAAATTGAATTTGGCTCCCAGCTTTTGAAATCCGAGGAAGTGGGTATCAAGTCTCCTTCGGCCGATCTTATCGCCTCCGGGTTTTGGCATGGTTGCCTTCCCAAAACGTGCGAGTATTGGTCCAAGCAACATCACAGACCCGCGCAGAGCCGAAGCTTTTTTGCGGTAGTCATCACTTTCTAAAAATTTTGTGTTGACGTTGGATGCGGTAAAGCGGTAGGATTCAGGGCCGAGTTTTTCAACCTTCGAGCCCAGATCACGGATGAGATCGATCAGCTTATTGACGTCAACAATATTGGGAACATTGTGAATGGTTACTGTATCTTCTGTAAGGATGGTCGCGCTGATAATCTGGAGAGCTTCATTCTTAGCACCTTGTGGTATTATTTCTCCTTTTAACTTCTTCCCTCCCCTGATCTTAAAAACACTCATCTAAATAAGTTGACAGTTTACAATTATACAGTTTACAAAAACACCGGTACTAGGCCGGTATTTTTTACTTTTACTTTGTGCTTTCTACTTTTTGCTTTCCGCTTCTACTGGTCTCTTCTTCTGCGGAAGTTTCCGCCCGTTCCGCCACCTTTGTGACCGCCTTTGTTAAACTGGCGCTGACCATTTCCGCCACCGCTGCCACCCTGATGGCGCTGATTGCCTCCACTGCCTGGCTGGGGTTTTACTTTTTTTCTTTCCTTATAAAGTTTTTCGAAAAGATTGTCCTCTCTTACTTTTTCAATGGTCATATCCAGCGCGCCGCCGGACATCATCTGGATGTCGCGAAGAATGACCGAATCATCCAGCGTCTCTTTGTTCCAGTTTCCATAAAAAGTTTTCATTAGTTTGCCGAGATAAATGATGGCATCCTGACGCTCCTGTGGATCTTCTTTTTTCAAAGCTTCCTTCACGAGTTTTTCAATATTCTTGCCGTAGTGCTTGAATTTCACCTGGCTTTGTGGATAGTCTACTTTATCGGGTTTCTTGAAAAGAATATCTCTTTCAGGGACGGGATAAGGACTATTTATATCCAGGTTAAAATCAGCAATGATATACAGGTCGTCCCATACGCGTTGCGGATTTTCCGGTTGATCTTTGATGGTAGGAGTGAGCTGCTTGATCAGTTCAATTAAAGTATACGCCAACTCAGTCCTTTTATCTTTATCCGGAAGCAAGCGAATGTAATCCACCAGCTTCTGAACATTGCGTCCGTATTCCTTTAAAATAAGGTGCGGCCTTTCTGTATTATATTCTCCTATGATCATGTATGGGTAATGGTAATGATTTTTCTTAAATGATTGCTGACAGCGGGATTGGACTATGGATACTGTCTCTTCTTCTCTTCAATAAGACTTATATAAGCAAATCTAAGGCTTTCTTTACTAACCTCCAACCGCAATAATATTTAGTTATCGATGATCCTTAGTTTGGCAAAGCTAAGTAGCAGGGTTTTTTCGCCGACTTCACTGAAATCGATTTTAGCTTTCCGGTCTGCTCCTGTCATATCCATGTTTACAACCGTTCCAAATCCGAATTTGGGATGCTCCACCTTCATACCGGTCTGTAGAAGTGAGGTATCGCTCGGGGCAAAATCGTCTGGTGTTTTATAGGTAGCTGCCCTGGACTTCGATGGGGGCGGAGCGGAAGTGATGGTCTTCTTAATCCCATTCACCAGGTTTTTCGCGTACTGGCTTGGTGGAGGGGCTGACTCCATTCCACCGAACCGGCTGCTGAGTTTAATAAAATTTGCGTCCACATCATCAAGGAAACGACTCGGCTCGCAGTTCTTTAGCCGTCCGAAACGGTATCGGGTCAGGGCGTAGGAAAGGAACAATCGTTTTTGGGCCCGGGTAATGGCTACATAGAACAACCGTCTTTCCTCTTCCAGGTCGGCGCGGCTGCTCAACATCATTTGGGAAGGAAAAAGATCTTCCTCCAATCCACAGATGTAGACGTATTTGAACTCCAGGCCTTTCGCCATATGGATGGTCATCAGGGTAACTTTTTCAGGATCTTTATCTTTATCCTCATCCTGGCCTGTGACGAGTGAAATTTCCTGCAAAAATGATCCTAAAGATTTGTCCTGTCTTTCGGTATCATCTGTAAATTCCTTAATGGCATTGAGAAGTTCCTGCACGTTTTCATAACGGCTTAAGCCTTCCACCGTTTTATCTTCATATAATTCGCGCAGCAATCCGGAACCTTTCGCAATTTCAAATGCGGCATCGTAAGCATCTTTTCTTTCGAGTTCAAGATTGAAGCGTTTGATCATCGCTACAAAATCCCCGATAGGGCCTGCTGCCCGTCCTCCGACAAAAGGAGAAGGATTCTGCAGGATTTCCCAGATGGAGGTGCCATGATCATTGGCCGCAACAACAATTTTATCGACGGTGCTGTCACCAATTCCGCGTTTGGGGAGGTTGATAATTCTTCTGAACGAAGCTTCGTCCTGTTGATTCATGGCGAACCGAAGATATCCCAGCAAGTCTTTGATTTCCTTTCGCTGATAGAACGACAATCCACCAATCACTTTGTATTTAATGTTCATCCGTCGAAGGGCTTCTTCAATGGCGCGTGACTGACTATTCGTCCGGTAAAGAATAACGAAGTCACTAAACTTAATCTGATGCTGCATCTTTTCTTCGAATATCGAAGAGGCCAGTAGTCGTCCTTCCTCGTTGTCGGAAACTGCTTTGATCAGCTCAATAAGATGACCTTCTTCATTGGCCGTCCAGACCTTTTTCGGCAGTTGTGCACGGTTGCGTTTAATGACCGAGTTTGCGGCATTAACAATATTTTGGGTCGATCTATAATTTTGCTCGAGTTTATACACTTTTAATTCCGGGTAGTCTCGCTCAAAATTCAGGATGTTGGTAATATCCGCACCGCGGAAAGCATAAATGCTTTGGGCATCATCACCGACAACACAGATATTTTGTCTGACCGACGCGAGTTTCCGGATGATAAAATACTGACACAGGTTCGTATCCTGAAACTCATCCACAAGAATGTATTGAATACGGTGCTGGTATTTATTGAGCACCTCAAGGTGTTCTTTAAATAATTTGTCGGTGTTAAAAAGTAGGTCATCAAAATCCATTGCCCCTGATTTAAAACAGCGCAAAGAATATGTTTTGAAAATTTTGCCGAGTTCCGGGCGAAGATTGGCCGCGTCATCAGCCATTAATTCAAGGTGAGCCAAGTATTCCTGCCATCCGATCAGACGGTTTTTCGCTGCCGAGATACGATTGTAAACCGTGCTGGGTTTATAGATTGTATCATCCAGTCCCAACTCTTTTACAATGGATCTCAGCAGTGATTTGGAATCATCGACATCGTAGATGGTAAAATTATTCGGGTACCCAATGTGATGGGCTTCCGCCCGTAAGATCCTGGCAAATACGGAGTGAAAAGTTCCCATCCACAGATTGCGCGCGTCATTACCCACCACTTTTTCGATGCGTTCACGCATTTCTTTAGCGGCCTTATTGGTAAAGGTAAGCGCCATGATATTGAAGGGATCAATCCCTTTACTTTGAATCAGGTGTGCTATTCGGAAGGTAAGCACCCGTGTTTTGCCGGAGCCAGCGCCTGCAATCAACATACAGGGACCTTCTGTATTGATTACCCCTTCGCGTTGAGGTTCATTCAAAGTATCTAAATAGTCACTCATACAACGGGCAAGTTACAATAGGATTTTTTGGAATAATGGATTCGTAATTTTTTTTTGAGACCAGGAAATCTTTGCTTTAACAAGGAAGTATGGATAGCTGATTTACACGATGTTACTGGATCGTGAATGGAGGAAAAAATCACTGGTCCATAATCAGGATGGATGCCTTATCAACACGGAAGGTGCCGGATTAATTCGACTGCAGCAGCATCCGCCCTGAATTCCGGAAAATCTGTTTATTTTTGCATTATGATGAAAGTTGGCGAGGTTTTGATTTCAGATGATATCCGGGATAAAGAGTTTGTCTGCAATCTCGAAAAATGCAAGGGGGCATGTTGCGTCGAAGGAGATTTCGGCGCTCCTCTGGAAGAAAGTGAACTGAAGATACTGGAAGATATTTATCCCGTCGTAAAACCTTACTTAACCGCCAAAGCTGTTAAGACAATTGAAAAGCAGGGGACACACACGATTGATGATGAAGGCGAACTTTGTACGCCTGTTGTTGAAGGACGAGAATGTGTGTATAGCACGTATGACAAGAAAGGTATTTTGAAATGTGCCATCGAACAGGCATACAATGACGGGAAGGTCAATTGGAAAAAGCCTATCTCCTGCCACCTTTACCCTATCCGAATCACTAAGAAAAAGAATTTTGAGGCCCTCAATTATCACAAGTGGCATATCTGCTCTCCCGCCTGTTCTTTGGGCAGAGAATTGCAGGTTCCTGTTTATAAATTCCTGAAAGATCCGCTGATACGGAAATATGGTGCTGAATGGTATGCCGAGCTGGAAAAAGTTATTGAAGCGCCACCGAAGGTGGTGAAAAAGGTATAGGGGTATAGGGTATTTACCAGGCGTAATTAATCTAGAACGAGGGTTCCTTCTTTCGTTGCTCAGACTTAATTCTAAATTTCAAATTATTGTTGCTTCGAATCATCTTCCGCCCTTTCAGGGCTCGACATCAAAACGGTCTGTCAACCCAGGGCTTGAAGCTGCGCTTCCACACCCCGGGCTGATGTGTCACGCCCTTTCAGGGCCCTCTTGGACTTGCTTTTCAGAATTCCTGCTTTTCTACCATAAAGTCGTCTCTAATGGGACTTCAAATAAGGCAGGGCTGGAAATCGGGATGACAACAAATCTTAATATTAAATCACTGTAGGGGATGACCTTATGGTAGAAATAGCACACGAAGGCCAAAGTAAATCCCGTAAGGATGACCTTATCAATTACGAGCACTGAATGATCGACGCATGATCTGATAAGGAGTCTACCAGGCAAATGGATCAATAATTCGTACGCTCAACAGGGTTGAAGTTTATTATTCAGACAGTGCGTTTTATAAGGCCGTCCCTCCGGGGACTTGCTTTTGAGAATTTCATGTTTTTCTACCATAAGGTCGTCCCTAATGGGACTTGAATAAGGCAGGGCTGGAAATCAGGATGACAACAAATCTTAAAATTAAATCCCCGTAGGGGATGACCTTATGGTAGAAATAGCATACGAAGGCCAAACTAAATCCCGTAGGGATGACCTTAGAAATTACGAGCACTGAATGGTCCGACGCATGCATGATCTGCTAAGGATTCTACCAGGCAAATGGATCAATCATTTGTACGCTCAATGGGGTTGGAATTTATTAATTCAAACAGTACGTTTAATAAGGACGTCCCTCCGGTCCTTTCAGGGCTAGATGAATAAACTGATACTTCAAATTTCTATTTGTCGAGCTTAGAGAAGTCAAAAGAGGTTTCGAGGAACGCGGTGGTAAATTTTCCGGATCTGAAAACAGGGTTATCCATGAGGGCGATGTGGAAGGGTATTGTTGTTTTAATTCCTTCGATCACAAATTCCTGTAAAGCGCGTTTCATGCGGGTCATAACCTCTTCGCGTGATTGTCCGCTGACGATCAGCTTGGCAATCATAGAATCATAGTTAGGTGGAATGGTGTAGCCTGCGTATACGTGGCTGTCGATTCTAACGCCATGGCCACCCGGCATGTGCAG
>JAYSOP010000179.1:0-5094 GCA_043722905.1 Chryseolinea sp. | reverse complement strand
TATCGATGCGTGCGATGATGTGATGATCAAAATTGGAAAGCCCAAAGGCTTGATCCGGTTTGCCTCCGTGAATTCTATCAAAAACGGAGTACAGAATGTATTCAACTCAAGGGTGGCTGGATACACTATTTTACTGCTCCTGCTCATGGGTATCTTAAGTTTTGCGCTGATTACCCGTTCGGATGTTGAGACCACCATCCTGAAAGTATCCGGAACATTGTATCAGCGTGAACCGGGACTCATCACCAATCTCTATAACGTAGAGTTTGTAAACAAAACGTTTGACGATTTGCCATTAGAGATCAAGGTTGAATCCCCTGCATTTGCTCAACTCTATAAAGTGGATGGAAAAGCGATCGTGGTACCGGCAGAAGGAATGGTGAAAATGGTATACTTCATCAAAATACCCGAAAAAGAAATTACAAATGCACGAACAGTAGTAAAACTCGGTGTCTACCAAAACGGAAAAAAGGTGGAGAATGTGAAAGCTAAATTTATTGGTCCGGTAACCAAAGCCTCAGATGCCAAGAGATGAATTTATCCAGCGCTTTCTCTTTAAAAGGAAAAAAAATCGGCCACTGTGCTATATACCCGATGACAACTGCACACTTTGAAACGTTAACTGAAAAACAAAAATGACTACATGAATATGAACTGGGGAAAATCAATCATTGTCGCCTTTATTCTATTTGCCGGATTCATTGCCACGCTGGTGACCGTGTGTGTACGGGAGGATATCAGCCTGGTGACTAAAGATTATTACAAAGAGGAACTGGACTATCAGCGCCAGATTGACCGCATATCCAATACAGCCAATCTTCCAGAGAAGCCTGTCATTGTCATCGACGGCCAAAATATGCTGAAAGTAACCTTTTCGGATTTTAAGAATGTCGATAATGGCGGGTTGAAACTGTTCCGTCCCTCGGACCCAGCCATGGATAAACAATTTGAGTTAAAAAAGTCCAGTACATCAGCTCAGTATTTCTCCATCGAAGGTTTTCAAAAAGGAATGTACCGCGCAAAAATGCACTGGACAATGGATGGAAAAGAATTTTATCACGAACAGATAATCCAAATCTAATATGTGGTTTACCGCACTCATCATCGGATTCGCTGGAAGTATGCACTGCATGGGTATGTGCAGCCCGTTGGTGATGGCCGTTTCAAACCTCAATGCATCCGCAGTGGCGAACCGTTTGGTTTATAACGCAGGCAGGATTGCCACTTATGCGCTGATGGGCGCAATCGTATCCGGGGTGGGTTTCGCACTCCCATTGTATAAATTCCAAAGTGTGCTCTCTATTATTTTAGGCATTGCATTACTCATCATAGGTTTTGGTGGGGCGCAAAACTATCATATCCCAGGCCTGACCACATTGTTACACAAACTGACATCCATTTTAAAAAAACTATTCGGCCATTATCTGAAACAAAAAAACAAAAGCGGCATTTTTATTTTAGGCACATTAAACGGGCTACTCCCCTGCGGCCTTACTTTCATTGCCCTTACCTATTGCCTGACTTTACAAGGGCCTCTTGACGGATTTAAATTCATGTTATTGTTCGGAGCAGGTACCCTTCCCGTGATGCTGGGAATTACAGGAATGATTCATTTCATCGTCAGGAAATTTCATTGGAAAATGCAGCGAGTAGCGACAACCATGCTCATCCTTTCAGGCTGCTTACTGATTGCAAGGGTGCTCATCATCCACATCCCCCATGCTACATCATTTCAGGATGGCGTGATGGATATTGTCTTGTGCAGGTAGTTTGAATGCAGGTTTAGATGCAGGTTTGAATGCTGGTAAAATGCAGGTTATCGGTAATCAGGACGAGGTCGCGACTACGCTGAAGCTTTGTTGGACAAGGTCGTGATCGGCACTCGGTATCAATATATTTCCCCCTAATTGGATTCCCAGGCACACTTGACCACTGACCACAACTGACCATTGACCATTGACAAATGGGAACACACATACTAATCCCTGGTCCCTAATGCCCAATGCCTGATACCTGACTATCTCGAAATATTCCAGCGGATTACTTTCTCCAGTTTGGCGGGGTCATTGATACTGATCTTTCCGCCGTCGATATCAATCAGACCTTCTTCTTTAAAATCCGATAACACCCTGATAACGGATTCGGAGGCAGTGCCTACCATTTTAGCGAGATCATCGCGGGAAATAGAAATAACGGATTGTAAATCTTTTAAAGCAGCCGACTTTAACAACGCTTCGGCTGTGCGTTGCCGAACGGAATTATAGGCGAGGTTCAATAGTTGGGTTTCCCTGGCCGCTACTTTCTTGCACAACAGGTGAATAAAAGTCTTGGAAACGTCCGGATGACTTTGGATCATTAACATAAAGTCATGTCTTGGTATGGCAATCAATTCCGAATCCTGCATGGCTACGGCAGACTCAGTGTAATTTCCATTCTCCAGCACCGGTTCAAATCCAAAAAAATCATTGCTAACATACAAATTGATGATCAACTCTTTGCCGTCAGGATGCGACTTAAAAGTCTTGACGTTCCCTGACTTGACAAAGTAAACGTATAACGGAAGATCGCCTTCGCTGAAAATTTCAGATTTCCTTTTATAAGTTTTTACTTTTTTATCTTTTCCCAAGTCCTTGATGTTCAATACGGACTGAGCGTCCTTTATAAAATTATCCAGCCCTTCGGGTGTTGGATCATACTGCTTATGTTGCATGGCAGTCTTGCGCAAACGCGCCTCAATGGCATTCAGGAGATCTGTGTCGTCGAAAGGCTTTGTCAAATAATCATCAGCACCCAGATTCATACCCTTGCGGATATCGGATTTTTCAGTTTTGGCAGTAAGGAAAATAAAAGGGATCCCAGCCGTGGACTCATTTTTACTCAAAATGTGGAGCACACCGTAGCCATCCAATGCAGGCATCATAATATCACAAATGATGAGATCAGGATTTATACGTTGGGCGAGATCTACGCCAATCTTTCCATTTTCCGCTACAACGACATCATAGTTGGCAAGCGACAAAATTTCACTGGTGTTTTCCCGTACATCAGAATTATCCTCTATCAAAAGAATTTTTTTCATAACTTTTAAAAATTAACTAATCGGAATCCATAACGTAAAAATACTTCCTTTGCCATATTCACTGGTGAAGGATATGCGGCCACCCAACAAATCAACGTAACGTTTTACAATGTTTAATCCCAAACCTGTTCCCTGCACATTCCCGGCATTACTTGCACGAAAAAAACGGTCAAACATATGTTTCTGATCCTCCTTTGGTATGCCGATACCTTCATCACAAATTCTGAATACCACTCCATTATCTTCGGGTTTACATTCTATCCGGATCTCTTTTCCCTCGTCAGAATATTTTGTGGCATTTGAAATCAGGTTAAACAGGATGTTGCGTAGAATACGGACATCGGTAAAAACTTCCGCCTGACCATCCGCACAAAAGCCTTGTAATTTCTGACCGGTTTTGAGCGTGGAAATAATTTCCTCGTATACTTCTTTCAAAAACTCTTCCACCAAAATAGATTCCTTAATGACATCTATTTTTCCTTCCTCGAGTTTCCCAAGCGAGAGGAAATCATTTAGTATAGAGGTAAGATTATTCACTGATGACTTTATCCTCAGTACATGTTTGGTGACTTTATCTATTTCACCTCGATTATTATACTGGTCTATTAACGAGGCGGAACTCAGTACTGTACTGAGTGGTGTCCGGAATTCATGGGATGCTATTGAAACGAATTTTGATTTAAGATCATTTAACTCTCTTTCGCGATCGAGGGCTTTATGCGCATCTTCTTCGGCCCTTTTCCGGACAACGACTTCATTCTCTAAAGCATTAATTGTGGAATTGAGATCCTCTGTTCTGGACTGCACTTTTTTTTCAAGTTCAGAAGCATATACCAGCAGTTGTTCTTCACTCCTCTTCAAAGCCTCCTCAGCTTTTTTACGTTCGGTAATGTCGCTCACGAAAGCCATGACCATCAACATTCCATCAATCTTGGCATAGCTCAGGCTTACGGCCACCTGAAACTCGAGTCCATCTTTTCTTTTCGCGATAAGATCTCTTCCCATCCCCATGGGCCTGGGTTCAGGATTCTCATTAAAACTATGGCGATATCCGACATGCCGTTTTCGGAGGTGATCAGGAAGCAGATCTTCAATCACCATTCCCAGTAATCCACCGGGATCATAGCCAAACATTCGCTCACTGACCGGGTTGGCCAGTAATATTTTGCCATCCTTATCCACCATAATGATGGCTTCCACGGAACTTTGAAAAATCTGCCGGAAGGTTTCGTTTGACGTAAATCGCATGGATTATTGTTAAAAGGAAACAATATAGATAAGGCCTGACAAATATCAGCTTTTTTATTGATGCAAATCCTGATTTTAGGGGCCTAAGAGGCCTATGTTCGTATAATATTTCAGCTATGAAACAAATACTATGTGTTATTGACCTAAGTGAATCTTCAGAAAAAGTACTGGAGGTGGCCGCTGGAATGGCCAATGCCTGCCACGCGCATCTGGTGGTATTGTTTCCCTATCGACTCATCAATTACGGATACGATCAGGACATGGCCACGTTAAAAACGAAACTAGAGACGGACGCCAGACAAAAATTTCTGAGTATAAAGAAGAATCTTTCCATCATGGATATTGTGTCCAGTGAATTCCAGCCAGAGATAGGATTTCTTTCCGACAGGATCAATGCGCATGTAAAAAATGCGAAAGCCGATATGATTATTATTGGTCAGCGACAATCCGTAACCACCAATGATATAAAAGGCTTTAACCTCCAGAATTTAATCAGCCATTCAAAATTACCTTTCATGATTGTGCCCGAGGAAACAGGCGCTGAGTCGGTGGTAATGTAGTTTTCTTTCACAATTACCTCACCCTATCTACGGTTTAGAAATACCAAATGCAAAACACGGAGTTTCACAGAGAAATTTTCTTTCTTTTTGTGCGGCTCAAATTGTTGGCGATATGAATTTAGAAACGTGCTTTCTGATGGTGTGCTAAAGGTCACGGAGAGTCTTGAGTAAATTACCTATATCGGGCGGAAGCCACCTCACCCATCT
>JAYSOP010000178.1:0-3161 GCA_043722905.1 Chryseolinea sp. | reverse complement strand
CAAGCAAAAGAAAAAATCGATCGCTGTTTTAATTGATCCGGATAAAGCCGAGGATCCTTCAAAGCTGCTGCATTTGATCCATCTGGCTAGTGAAAACTGCGTGGATTTTTTTTTCGTCGGGGGAAGCCTGATGACAAGTACAAATCTTTCCGATGTAGTTAAGCTGATTAAAGAGAATGTCACTATCCCAGTTGTGCTATTTCCCGGAAACGCAATTCAGGTAGAAGCCTCCGCGGATGCCATATTGTTCCTCTCGCTTATTTCCGGCCGCAATCCTGAGCTGCTAATCGGGCAGCATGTTGTTGCTGCTCCTATATTAAAGAATACCAGGCTTGAAGTTATTTCTACCGGCTATATGTTAATTAACTCGGGTAAACTGACTTCGGTAGCCTACATCAGCAATACGATGCCTATCCCTGACGACAAATATTCCCTGGCGGCGAGCACAGCGATGGCAGGTGAAATGTTGGGTCTGCAAACCATATATCTGGATGCCGGAAGTGGTGCGGAAAAAGAAATCAGTTCGCGCATGATTGCTTCGATTCGTAAATCAATTACCCTTCCCCTGGTCGTGGGTGGTGGTATTAATTCTGCGCAAAAAGCTATTAATGCCCTGGAGGCGGGAGCCGATATGATTGTGATTGGTAATGCGTTGGAGAAGCACCCGGACTTGCTCACCGAAGTATCCGAAAAAATATACGCCTGGAATAAGGCATAGCTACTGCTCAGACTATTTAATTAGTTCTCTTGAGATAACCAGTTTTTGAATCTCTGTTGTGCCTTCGTAGATCTGCGTAATTTTGGCGTCGCGCATCATTCGCTCCACATGGTATTCTTTCACGTATCCATAGCCACCGTGGATTTGTATTGCTTCGGTTGTAACCTCCTGTGCGATTTGTGAGGCAAAAAGTTTCGCCATCGCTGCAGCCTTGACAAAATCTTTTTTATAATCCTTGAGATAGGCGGCCTTGTGAACCAATAGTCTTGCGGCATCAATTTTCGTGGCCATTTCTGCAAGCTTAAACTGAATCGCCTGATGTTGTGACAATGATTTGCCGAATGCTTTTCTTTCTTTAGAATATTTTAAAGCTAATTCATAAGCGCCAGACGCTATACCCAGGGCTTGTGCTGCGATACCAATTCTGCCACCATTTAGCGTTGTCATAGCAAATGTAAATCCAAAACCTTCATCCCCTAAACGATTGGCTTTCGGAACCTTGACATCTGTAAACATGAGCGAATGGGTATCAGATCCACGGATGCCCATTTTGTCTTCTTTCTTTCCTACCACAAACCCTGGCATTCCCTTTTCAAGGATAAGCGCGTTGATACCTTTGTGTTTTATTTCAGCATTGGTTTGTGCGATTACAATATAAATACTGGCTGAGTTACCATTGGTAATCCAATTTTTTGTTCCGTTAACCAGGTAATGATCTCCTTTATCTTCCGCTGTCGTACGTTGGCTTGTGGCATCAGATCCCGCCTCTGGTTCTGAAAGGCAGAATGCACCAATGACGGTGCCCATGGCGAGTGGTTTTAGGTATTTCTGCTTCTGCTCTTCACTTCCGAACTTCTCAAGTCCCCAGCAAACCAAAGAATTATTCACTGACATACAGACAGATGCAGAGGCATCAATTTTAGAAATTTCCTCCATGGCCAACACATAGGAAATAGTGTCCATACCTCCGCCGTTGTATTGAGTATTTACCATCATTCCAAGGAAACCCAATTCACCCATCTTTTTTATCTGATCTACCGGGAAGCGCTGATGAGTGTCACGGTCTATCACCCCTGGCAATAATTCATTCCGCGCAAAATCGCGTGCGGCTATCTGGACGGACTTTTGTTCCTCAGTAAATTCGAAGTTCATGGCTATCAAAGATGTTTTAAAAGCCCGTTAAAACAAAAAAAGCCTGAGATAATCTCAGGCAAACGGATTTCTTCCACTGTATCGCTATATAGATACTTCAAATGTAGCGTGATGTCTAATCATTCCGGCTTCCAAGAAACATCATCACATAATAAAATAATGTTGTCAAGGCACCTATTGCAGCAACGACATAAGTCATGGCAGCCCATTTCAAGGCGTCTTTCGCCATGGCATGTTCCTGAGGTGTAACAATCCCTCTGGACTCTATCCAAGCAAGGGCACGTTTGCTTGCGTCAAATTCAACCGGTAATGTTATGAATGCAAACAATGTAAATACACCATAACAAGCGATAATAACCAGTAAGGCAGTTGACCAGGGTAAGATTCCCCCTGCGAAAACGGCACCGAACATCATCATCATGAAAAGGAAATTAATAACCTTCGCACTAACATTTTGTATGGGAACCATAGCTGACCTCAATTCAAGCAGACTATAAGCTTTCGCATGCTGTACGGCGTGACCGCATTCATGTGAAGCCACCGCCGCAGCCGCAGCATTGCGCCCATGATACACCTCCTGACTCAGGTTTACTGTTTTGTTCGCGGGATTATAATGATCTGCCAATTGCCCTTCAACACTGATGACCTGAACATGATGTAATCCATGATCAGTGAGCATCAATTTTGCAATCTCAGCCCCGGTTAAATCTCTCGTTAAGTGAGTTTGCGAATATTTTTTAAATTTTCCCTTAAGCCTCGAGCTCACCATCCACCCGATAGCCATAAAGAAAAGACCGATGATTAAAGCACCCATGCCCATAGTATAGTGTAGTTAAGTTAAATCAATATCTATCGAATATGGTGAAAGTCAATCTTTGCGCCAAATGTTTATTTCTGCCAAAACGACATTAATGAAACACCGGAAGCCTCAATTCTGTTCATTATTCAGAATGATTAACTGTCTGTCAGGGAAATCACAACTATGCGTTTCCAATCGATTTCTTTTTTACAAGAATAGACGTGATAATCAGTGATATAGCCCCGCCTATTATCATAATTGCGGTTTGCCAGCCATGGAAAATAAAGGTGAAAGCTACCGCATCGGCCTGCGGGATGTTGTAAAGAAAAACCAACCCCTGTGGAACCAGAACGTGGTATGATCCGGTGCCTCCAGGCAGGGGTGCAGCCATCGCTATAGAACCAATTGCGAAAAGGCTCAGCACCGCGTTAATGCCAAGGTGACGTGTCTCCGGAAAAGCAAGGATCACCAGGTAACTCATCAAAAAATAGA
>JAYSOP010000177.1:0-4433 GCA_043722905.1 Chryseolinea sp. | reverse complement strand
ATAGCAGATAAAATTTCTATACTGTATGGGGGCAGCGTGACTGCTGCCAATGCGAAAGAACTTTTTTCCTGCGCTGATGTGGATGGCGGACTGGTGGGCGGCGCCTCTCTCAAGTCACGGGAATTCACGGAAATTATTAAAGCCATTGGCTGACTTACTTAATTCCCGGGTATGTATCACACCTGCCTTTTAGTTACCTGCAACACGGAGTTCTCTGAAATCCTCATGGCAGAACTTGGAGAGGCAAACTTTGATACTTTTCTGCAAAATGAAAATGGCTTTGAAGCCTACGTAGAAGAGGATAAATTCGATCAGCAGTTGGTGGAAGAGATCCGTGAGAAATATATATCCGCCACTCCCCTCGTTTTCTCTTTCACTGTGATCCCAAAAAAGAACTGGAATGAAGCCTGGGAAAAAAGTTATACTCCGATAGTTGTCGAAGACAAGTGCCTGATAAGGGCAGACTTCCACCATCCCGATAAACGTTACCCATACGAAATTATCATCACACCGAAGATGTCGTTTGGTACCGGCCACCACCAGACAACCTATCTGATGATAAAAAATATCATGGAGATGGCTTGCCCTGATAAACGTATTATGGATGCCGGATGCGGTACGGCAATATTATCCATTATGGCATGCAAGCTAGGCGCCAGGGAAGTACAGGCCTTCGATATTGACGAGTGGAGCGTGGTGAACGGAAATGAAAATATTGAGATCAATCAATGCAAAAATATTCACATCCAGCAAGGCGCTGTCAGCGATGTGAACCTGACCGGAAACTTTGATATTATTCTGGCCAACATCAACAAAAATGTTTTGCTGGATGAAATAAAAAGATACGTCCATTATCTAAACCCTCAGGGGCTTTTGCTCCTCAGTGGTTTTTTTACTTTGGATATTCCCGACATTCTCCTGGAGGCTTCTCTATGGAACCTTAAAGAAATCAAACGTGATGACCGAGAAACATGGGCATCGTTGTTATTACAGCGTACCTGAGCTTCTTAAAGTTACGAAGGCTCCAATGCCCAAATGTTATTGAAACATCTGAATATTTAATGGTCTCAACTAGCTTAACCACTTCGTGACAATCTCTACAAACTCCTTTGGCTTTTCAGCGGGAACCCAGTGACCCGTATCGAGTGTCTCTAATTGTGCAGAAGGAAAAATCTCCTTGATACGGGCGATATCATGATCCTTCACATAGTTTGATCGGCCACCTCTCACGAATAGAGTTGGCTTTTCAAACTTGCCTTTAAATTGAAGGTCAAGTCCGACGTTTCGGAGGTTTTTGTCAACCGCAGGTAAATTCAATTTCCATTTAAATCCGCCCTCTGATTTTCGTTGCAGGTTCTTTAATAAAAACAACCTGACGTCAGGCTCCTTAACAAAGCGCGAAAGCACATCATCAGCTTCGTTGCGGGTGGCAATTGAATCGATCGGGATGGCTTTTAACCCATCAAGAATTACGTAATTATCCAGGTCATATGGTTTTGGGGCAATGTCAACCACCACCAGCTTTTGGAGTTTATCGGGATAAGCGACAGCAAAATTCATGACGACTTTGCCTCCCATAGAATGTCCGATAAGAATAGGGTCCACAATTTTATGGGTGTCAAGAAACTCCAGGAGATCCTGGGTCATCGCGGGATAATCAAAGGTATCATCGTGAGGAGATTGCCCATGGTTTCGCAGGTCCAGAGCATACGTATGGTAACGGGTTGAGAACAGCCTGGCCTGGGTCAGCCAGTTATCGGATGATCCAAAAATACCATGCAGCAAAATCATCGGTTGACCTTGTCCTAATTCGCGGTGGAATAACATCATCAGGCAAAAGTAATCAACTCAAAAGCATGTTGGAAGAATCTTTGATGTGATCGGAAATAATGTTGAAATGAGTTTTATATTTGGGCCTTTTAATAACAACCAGGGTTGATGGAGCTTTTATTAGGGAATTACAAAATTCAGGATATTGATCTTCAGTCGCTGACGAAAGAATTTGGAACGCCACTTTATGTCTACGACGCCGAAAAAATCGTACACCAGTTGCGGACCTTAAAAACTGCTTTCTCAGGATCGGAAGTCAAAATAAAATATGCGGCGAAAGCTCTCACGAATATTTCCGTACTTAAACTGTTACAGAAACATGGCTCCGATGTAGACGTTGTGTCTATTCAGGAAGGACATCTGGCGCTCCGCGCCGGCTTTAAGCCTAACCAGGTCATGTACACCCCCAGTGGTGTTGACTTCGCTGAGATTGTGGAAGGCGTGAAACTAGGGTTCACCATGAATCTTGACAGTCTTTCCGCCCTTGAAAAATATGGAGAGAAATATAAAGGGGCCTATCCCTGCAGCATCCGGTTGAATCCCCACATTTTAGCCGGCGGCAATTATAAGATCTCCACTGGCCACAGCAATTCAAAGTTTGGAATCTCCGTGTTTCAGCTTCCGGATATCCATGAGGTTGTAAAAAAACACGGTATCAAAGTGAACGGTTTGCACATTCATACTGGGTCTGACATTACGGAGAGTGAGGTCTTCCTGAAAATGGCTGAAATTCTTTTTGGGGTAGCCCTTGACTTCCCGCACTTGCGTTTTATAGATTTTGGAAGCGGATTTAAGGTGGCCTACAAAGAAGGTGACATCGTCACGAATGTATATGATCTGGGGTTGAAGCTTACGAGGGTTTTCAATGAATTTTGTCAGCGTTACGGAAGAAAACTGGAATTGCACTTTGAGCCAGGAAAATTTATTGTCAGTGAAGCCGGGGTTCTTCTCGTTAAGGTCACGGTGGTAAAACCTACCCCTTCCCTTACTTTTGCCGGCGTTGACTCAGGATTAAACCACCTGCTGCGGCCAATGATGTATGATGCCTACCATGACATTGTTAACATTTCTAATCCGAAAGGTTCGCTCAAACTCTATACAGTAGTCGGATACATCTGCGAAACCGATACCTTTGGCTCTGATCGAAAACTTAACGAAGTGCGAGAAGGCGATATACTGGCGATAAAAAATGCTGGCGCTTACGGATTTTCGATGGCCTCCAATTACAATTCAAGGTTGCGCCCTGCAGAGGTGCTGCTCATCAATGGTCAGGCAAAACTCATCCGCGAACGCGAGAAGCTGGAAGATCTCTGGAGAAACCAACCCCAAATAGATTTATAAATCGCAAAAGGTGTTCGAAGGGTCACCAACTTTTTTACCCGCAAGTTCGTTATTTTAACACCTTTGTTTATGAAGCGCAATCTTTTCGGCCTTTTTTCACTCGTTTTCGGCTTCGCGCCTTTTGTGACGCAAGCCCAGGTATTGACCCCTGTCACCTGGGATATTCATTTACCCGAAACCCCACTGAAAGCCGGCGACGAAATTGATCTGGTTCTCAAAGCGACGATCGATGAAGTCTGGTATTTGTACACCAACGATTTTGATCCGGATTGCGGTCCATTGCTGACGGAAATCATTTTCACAAACACTCAGAATTTTCAACCGGTTGGCTCGTTGAAAGCCATTAATTCGCTGGCCAAACACGACGAGGTTTTTGATTGCGATGTAAAAATATTCAAAAAGAAAGGAGAGTTCCGTCAGCGCATCAAACTCCTGGGAAATCCCCTCACCATCGGCGGCTCGATCGAAGGCCAGGTTTGCACAGAGCTTGATGGGAAATGCATTCCTTTTACCAAAGATTTTTATTTTGAAAACATCCCTGTGAGTGGAGCGGCCCAGGTCCAGGCACCGAAGCAAAGTGCCGTTGAAGAAAAAACGAATTCTCAACCTGCGCCATCGGGTAATGATGATCCTGCCCCGGGAACCTCATCCAACAGCGATAGCCTGAAAAAGCAGAAAGCGGAATCAGTCTTACTGGATAACGCAGGGGCAGGTCCTGTTATTGACAGAAGTATTCTGGAAGGCGAACCTTCCTCCCACAGCGACTCACTGCTGGGCTATATGTTGCTTGCTTTTGTTTTAGGTTTAACATCCCTGATTACACCCTGTGTATTTCCCATGATCCCGATGACGGTTACTTTTTTCCTGAAGGATAATCAAACGCGCAAAGAAGGTGTCCGGAAAGCTATATTCTTTGGAATATCAATTGTCGTAATCTATACCATAGCCGGTACGTTGTTTGCCCTGCTCTTCGGTGCCGAAGGCCTTAACGCCCTTGCCACCCACTGGATCCCCAATCTTTTTGTTTTTTTAATGTTCCTTTTGTTTGCGTTATCCTTTCTGGGACTTTTCGAGATCAATGCGCCCTATCAGTTGGTAAATAAAGCTGACCGCGGCGCTGAAAAAGGTGGGCTTGCAGGAATATTTTTTATGTCTGCAACCCTGGTTCTCGTTTCTTTTTCCTGTACGATACCAATTGTCGGGAACGTATTGGTGCTCTCCGCCGGAGGCGAGGTAATAAAACCTGTTTTGGGGATGCTGGC
>JAYSOP010000176.1:0-5600 GCA_043722905.1 Chryseolinea sp. | reverse complement strand
AGGTCTCCGAAAAGTGAGTCTTGTCCTTCACTTACCTCTGGATAGGAAACTTTGCCAAATCGTTTGGTAAGATCCATAATCGTTTCGTTGATGGTCTTTTCATCAACTTCGATCGTATACGATTTTATTTTTGTATGAGACGAAAGGTCGTAGCTGAAATCTTCTACCAGGCCGATCTGATACTCAAACTCAAAATCCTTTTGCGCATCCCAGTCGATGTCCCTTGATTTATCGTGATTGGGAAGAGGCTCACCGAGTATCTTGATGTTGTTATCTTTAATATAGTCGGTTATTTTGTGCGAAAGCAGGTGATTAATCTCATCCACAAGAATTGATTTGCCGAACATTTTCTTAATCACACCGGTAGGCACTTTACCCTGACGGAAACCTTTGATATTCGCCTTTTTTGCGTAATCTTTTACCTTTTCCTCAACGTTGGGTTGATAATCACCTTCACTTAATTTAATCTTAATTAAACCCTCGGTGTTTGTCTTTTTGTCTAATGTAATTTCCAAAACTTTTCGCTTTTGTTGTTCAAAAATAATTAAGAACCCCCGACACCGATTAAAATCGACCAGTATCGGGGTTACATGTGTGCGGATGAAGGGACTCGAACCCCCACGCCTCACGGCACCAGATCCTAAGTCTGGCGCGGCTGCCAATTACGCCACATCCGCGTCCTAATTTCACAAGGCAAACATTTCCTGATGGTAGTGCCGCACCTGATCGAGGCTGGCGCAGCTGCCATCCCGATTGCTGTCCGATACGCCACCTTCGCTTAGTCCGACTGGCCCTTAGCCAGATCTAAAAGGAGCGGCAAATTTAGATATATTTTGCGAATAAAGAATAATTTCTGATTGTTTAAGATATTCAGACACTGTTTACTCCTTAAAACTGTTAAATTACGAGTAGGCTAAAGTCACAGCAAAACTTTATTGATCCATGATGGTAATAGACACCGAGCAGGAGAAGAAAGAAATAATAAATCGATATAGAAGATTACTACGTATAGCCAAACCCATTCTGAAAGAGGGAGATGCCAAACTCATCAAAAAGGCGTTCACCATTTCACTTGAAGCGCATAAGGACATGCGCAGGAAATCAGGAGAGCCGTTCATTTTCCATCCGTTATCTGTGGCAGAAATCTGTACCGAAGAAATCGGGCTGGGAACTACGTCCATTATTGCCGCCCTCATGCATGATGTGGTGGAGGATACGGATATCGAACTGGCGGACATTGACCGGATGTTCGGAAAAAAAATATCCCGCATTATCGATGGTCTTACCAAGATCCGGGGAGTTTTTGAATTTGGAACTTCACAGCAGGCCGAAAATTTCCGGAAAATGCTTTTTACCCTTTCGGAGGATGTAAGGGTAATCCTCATCAAACTTGCTGACCGTCTCCACAATATGCGTACCCTCGACAGTATGCCGCGTGGTAAGCAGCTAAAAATTTCTTCTGAAACAATTTATCTCTACGCACCCCTCGCACACCGGCTTGGCTTAAATGCGATGAAGACGGAGCTTGAAGACCTGTACCTGCGTTTCACCGACCGGCATATTTATGACACCATTGTTCAAAAGATCGATTTCACTAAAGCGGTCAGGAATAAGTTCATCAAGCAATTCATGTTACCCATCGATGAAGAACTTGATAAATTAAAGATCAAGTATGAAATTAAAGGCCGCCCTAAGTCGATTTATTCCATTTGGAATAAAATGCGCAAGCAGAATATTCCCTTCGAGGAAGTTTTTGATTTGTTCGCCATACGGATCGTATTAGATACCCCCGTGGATCAGGAAAAAGCGCTTTGCTGGCAGGTTTACTCCATCGTCACGGATTACTATACACCCAATCCAGACAGGCTACGCGACTGGATCAGCACCCCGAAAGCAAACGGCTACGAATCCTTGCATACTACGGTGATGGCCAAAAATGGTCAATGGGTTGAAGTGCAAATCAGAACCAAACGAATGGACGAGATAGCGGAAAAAGGCTATGCGGCACACTGGAAATATAAAGACAGCAATGTGACCGCTGAATCCAATCTCGAAAAATGGCTCGCCAGAGTTCGCGACTTACTTGAACAACACAATCACTCTGCCCTTGATTTTGTTGATGATTTCCGCGGAAACCTTTTTAGCGATGAAGTTTTTGTGTTTACGCCAAAAGGTGAACTAAAAAACCTGCCATACGGAGCAACCGCTGTGGATTTTGCCTTTGAGATTCACACCCAGGTCGGTTCAAAATGCATAGGGGCAAAAGTGAACAATAAACTGGTTCCGATTAATTATGTGTTGAAAAACGGTGATCAGATAGAAATTCTCACGTCTCAAAAGCAAAGGCCGCATGAAGATTGGCTGCGGTTCGTTGTAAGTTCCAAAGCAAAAGCCCGTATTAAGGAGGAATTAAAGGAGGAGAAAAAGAAATCTGCTGATGATGGGAAAGAGATTGTGTTCAGAAAAATCAAACAACTAAAGGAGGAACCCAGTCAGCAACTCCTTGAGCAGATGCGCGATTACTTTAAAGCTCCTACACATTTTGACCTTTATTTTCGCGTGGGTGCAGGGTTCATTACCACCTCCGATATCAAAAGGTTTCTTGAAAACAAACCGCTTTCCCCAATACGTTCAAAGCCCAATGTTCCCATCGCTGATGCACGCCCGGTTGAGCAGGAGATCAACAAAATCAAAGGACGGTATGAGGACAGTCTTTTAATCGGCGAGGACATGGATCTTGTCGATTATAAATTAGCCAAATGCTGTACCCCTATTCCAGGAGATGATGTATTTGGATTTGTCACTGTGAATGAAGGCATCAAAATACACAGGACTAATTGTCCGAACGCGCCCGAGTTGTTGTCCCATCATGGAAACCGGGTTGTAAAAGCGAAATGGACCTCCCAGCACGAGGTAGCTTTCCTTACAGGGCTTAAAATAAGGGGCGCAGACCGGGTGGGTTTAATCAATGATGTATCAAAAATAATTTCCGAGGAATTAAAAGTGAATATGAGTTCGATGTCTATTCATACTGATTCGGGCATTTTTGAAGGAGAAATAATGTTATATGTAAATGATACGCGCCATTTAGAGCAGCTTATCGGGAAGTTGCTGAGTGTGGAAGGGGTAATTAAAGTGAGCCGGTTTGATTCTAAAGAATAAACGTTTTTGAAAGGGTGTTTCGAATGTTATCTTTGACCCCGCAAATAAAATATGCCGCTGAATCCGATCATATATGAGGAAGTAAAGAAAATCTTTACTGCTTATCTGGAAAATAAGGAGCTAAGAAAAACCCCGGAGCGGTATGCTATTCTTGAAGAAATTTATTCCCGTGGAGGTCATTTTGATGTTGAATCGCTGTACATCAGCATGAAGAATAAAAATTATAGGGTTAGCAGAGCCACCGTTTACAATACCCTTGATCTGTTAGTGGAGTGTGATCTGGTGAGCAAGCATCAGTTTGGAAAAAATCTTGCCCAGTACGAAAAATCGTACGGTTATAAACAACACGACCATTTAATTTGTACGGATTGTCATAAAGTAATTGAATTCTGTGATCCCAGGATTCAGAATATTCAAACTACGGTGGAAGATATTCTGCACTTTAACGTGTTACATCATTCCCTGATATTGTACGCCGCCTGTACGAGGGTAAATTGCGAAAATCGGAAAGTTGTCTTAACCCCCCTGCCATGATATTTGAACAAGAAATAAAAGAGAATGTACTGATATTAAGACTTTCGGGTGATCTCATCGGAGAGGATAACGGTGCGAACATTTTAGACAAGGTTAGCATGGCCATTCAGGATAATATCCGGATTTGCGTCATCGATATTTCAAAACTCCGGTACATTAATAGCAGTGGTATCGGTGTACTCATCACCATACTTACTAAGTTCAGAAACAAAGGGGGTGAGGTTTATCTCATGAAACCTTCGGAGACCGTTCAAAAGCTGTTAGTGATTACAAAGCTGAACGCGATTTTCCAGACCATTCAAAAGGAAGAAGAAGTTTTCAAAATGTCCAGGAAATAAGATGCCAAAAGTAGACGTATTGTTAGGCCTTCAATGGGGAGATGAAGGCAAAGGCAAAATTGTGGATGTACTCGCTCCAAAATACGATGTTGTGGCGAGATTTCAGGGCGGACCAAACGCTGGTCACACCCTGGAGTTTGACGGCATCAAACATGTTCTGCATCAGATCCCTTCCGGTATATTTCGCCCCACCACGAAAAACGTTATTGGCAATGGTGTTGTTTTAGATCCCATTGTTTTCAAAGGGGAAATTGAAAAGCTTCAAAAATATGATCTGAAGGTCAGGGATAATTTATTTATTTCAAAAAAAGCTACCCTCTTACTACCCTCCCATAAATTGCTGGATCAGGCCTATGAAAAAGCGAAAGGAGATGATAAAATTGGGTCTACATTAAAGGGAATTGGTCCGAGCTACCAGGACAAGATTGGCCGTCAGGGACTTCGTGTCGGCGACATTCTGCTGGATAATTTTCCTCAAAGGTTTAAGAAACTAACTGCCATACATTTCAACATATTAAGCAACTACGAAGTCCAATATGATTGGAATGATCTTGAGCGACAGTTTTTTGATGCCATTTCTTTTCTGAAGCAATTCAAGCTGATTGAAAGCGAATATTTTCTAAATGATGAATTAAAAAAGGGATCCAGTATTCTGGCAGAGGGCGCACAGGGATCACTCCTGGATATAGACTTTGGAAGTTATCCGTTTGTTACCAGCTCAAGCACGGTAACGGCGGGGGCTTGTACCGGGCTGGGGATAGCGCCCAAAAATATCGGCGAAGTTTTTGGGATTTTTAAAGCATATAGCACGCGGGTTGGCAGCGGCCCTTTTCCTACTGAGTTAATGGATGAGCAGGGGGAGTTATTGAGAAAGCAGGGAAATGAATTCGGTTCTACTACCGGGCGTCCGCGGCGTTGCGGGTGGATTGATTTGCCGGCATTGAAATATTCGATTATGATCAATGGCGTTTCGCAGCTCTTAATGATGAAAGCGGATGTGCTAAATAATTTTTCAGCCATTAAGGTTTGTACGAAATACAAATTAAAAAATGGAAATATTACTGAAACATTGCCCTATGAGCTTATTTATGAGCCCATTACACCGGTGTACGAGGAATTAGAGGGATGGAACAGTGCGCTTACAGACATTACCGAAGATTATATGCCTTTGGCACTCAATGCGTATATTAAATTTCTCGAAAACCACTTAAGTGTTCCGGTTACATTGCTCTCCACTGGCCCGGACCGTAAGCAGACAGTTTACAGGCACAATTCCCTGGCTTCCCGCAGGTAGTTGCTCAAAAATTTTTCTCATCCCTGCTTGCATCATGTAACTAGAAAATATACCTTTGCACTCCCATTTTGGAAGGAAGTGGTTTGGAAGTAAAGTTTAAGAGTCTCTGAAATAATGAAACTCACGTTGAACACAGTAGAATAAGGAATCGCAAGAAGTTGTGGTTTTGAAGAGACTGGGTTTCAAAATGTTCTTTGAATGAATGGATAATTGATAGCGGACCCCCTTAGATGGTTATTTACATGGGCCATTTGAGGGATTAATTCTTAAAA
>JAYSOP010000175.1:0-2758 GCA_043722905.1 Chryseolinea sp. | reverse complement strand
GACACGGGCATCTTTAATTCCCTGTATCAAGCGTTTCTGTAACAGCGTTTCTTGTTGCAGATTCGGATCAGCCTGAAGTTTCTCCTCAAAGGCAGATCGGTCCTGTTCGCTCATCCGATGGGTGAGGTAATCGTCTAGTAGTTCTAAGTCGCGTTCGTCTGCCATGTGCGTTAATCTAAAAAGTCCTGCTCCGAATATTGAGATTTTACCAGTTCATCGAGTTTCTTTTTGCATTTATACTTTTTTGTTTTAGCGGTATCGGTGTTTGCAAACCCAAGTTTTTCCGCGATATCCTGCATCGACATTTCTTCAAAATAATAATACATCAAAACTTTCTTACAGGTATCGCCCAACTGATCCATACACCGGGCTATTATTTTCTCTTTTTCAGCAGTATCCATATCCATAGACACTGGTGTATCTCTTTCTTCATTTGAAAGACGTTTCTTGCGGTCTAATTCTTTCCGCCAAAGATTCTGGCAAATACTGTAAATGTATGTGCTGATCTTCGAGGTTAAAACCAATTTTCCTGACCGGGCCTTTTGCCAGAAAACAATCAATGCATCCTGATAAATATCCCTTGCCTCGTCTTCAGTTCCGCTATTAGTGATGACCAGTTTGGTCATCATCCGATAGTATTTTTTGTACAACAGCTCCAGCGCCTTCTCGTCACCTCCCTGGATCCTTTCAAAGATCTCTTTTTCATTCATGCTCGAGCTTGTCCTGTATACCATCGTTGCGGGGCTTTGTAACCTCTTTTTTACACCTAATATGGTTTTTTATCGACTATTAACGACGTTCGTCTGAAGAAATGTAACTTTTTTCATTTTGACGTCAGTATAAAAAGGTTAATAGCCTGTCCGTGAATCAATTCCAAGCAAAACCACCCTATAAAATTGGTTTCTTTAGCGCCCGAACTTATTAGTCAGGGCTTTAGAAATTCGGTTGGTGCTTGTTGAGCGATAATTTAATCACTTTACCATAGCTTTCAAAAAAGCGCTGTTCGGGTAGTTCCAGTGCTTTTCAGCAGGACTTATCCATAGACTTCAAAAATAAAAAAAGCCCCGATATTATCCGGGGACTGGATTCTTATTGCTTCGGCAAAGCTTGTGGGTGGGATACTACCTCAATTCCTGGTTTAGTTAAATCATCTTTTTGAGAGGTTTCCTGACCATGGTCGGAAATATGAGGTGCAATAATCAGCGCCACGATCGAGGTCAATTTTATCAGGATGTTCATGGAAGGGCCTGAAGTATCTTTGAAAGGATCCCCTACGGTATCTCCGGTTACAGAGGCCTTGTGGGGTTCTGATTTTTTATAGTACATCTGGCCGTTGATCTCAACACCTTTTTCAAAAGATTTTTTGGCATTATCCCAGGCGCCACCCGCATTTGACTGAAAAATTCCCATCAGCACTCCGGAGACAGTGATCCCGGCCAAAAGTCCACCCAAAACCTCGGGACCGAATGAAAATCCTATGATTACCGGAGTGAGCAAGGCGATGGCACCTGGGGCTATCATTTCTCGAAGTGAAGCTTTTGTAGAGATGGCCACACATTTTTCATATTCAGGTTTTGCTTTGTATTCCATAATACCTGGTATTTCACGGAACTGGCGTCTTACTTCGTTTACCATATCCATTGCAGCACGGCCCACGGCTGCGATGGCAAGAGAAGAAAAAATAAAGGGTATCATACCCCCCACAAATAACCCGGCTAAAACCGGAGCTTTATAAATATCAATGGCGGTTATCCCGGAAACGCCAACAAATGCAGCGAATAAAGCAAGGGAGGTAAGGGCTGCTGAAGCAATGGCAAATCCTTTTCCGGTGGCTGCTGTGGTGTTTCCTACAGCGTCCAGATTATCAGTTCTGTGTCTTACTTCTTCAGGTAGCTGGCTCATTTCAGCAATACCCCCAGCGTTGTCAGCGATGGGACCAAACGCATCAATGGCCAACTGCATGGCCGTTGTTGCCATCATGCCGGCAGCCGCAATGGCCACACCATATAATCCTGCGAACGCGTGGGATCCGATAATACCGGCAGCGAGAATGATAATGGGAAGTACCGTTGACTCCATTCCCACGGACAAACCCCCGATGATGTTGGTTGCATGGCCTGTACCTGATTGTTTAATAATAGAAAGAACAGGACGTTTACCCATAGCCGTATAATATTCTGTTATCATACTCATAAGCGTACCCACCACCAGCCCGATAATGATCGCGATGTATACATCGGTTGAAGTGAATTCAACACCACGGTGCACCAGTTTCTCCGGTAAGAGATACATCACAGCAAAGTAGGAGGCAATCGCGGTCAATATTATCGATGACCAGTTTCCAATATTTAAGGCACTTTGAACGCTGTCAGTTTCTTTTTTAATGCTCACAAACCAGGTACCGATGATGGAAAATATTAATCCCAGTCCAGCGATCAACATGGGCAGAAGAATAGGGGATAATCCACCAAAATTATCCGCGGAGGCGTCAATTTCCTGTCCTAAAACCATGGTCGCTAATATCGTAGCCACGTAAGAACCGAAGAGATCCGCACCCATACCGGCAACATCGCCCACATTGTCACCAACGTTGTCGGCAATAGTGGCAGGGTTGCGAACATCGTCTTCAGGAATTCCGGCTTCAACTTTTCCAACGAGATCTGCGCCCACATCTGCAGCCTTTGTATAAATACCGCCACCTACACGCGCAAATAGCGCAATCGACTCAGCACCCAAGGAAAAGCCAGCCAATACTTCG
>JAYSOP010000174.1:0-4131 GCA_043722905.1 Chryseolinea sp. | reverse complement strand
GTCGACAATGCAAATGATCTTGGTGTGTATCTGGCTGGAATTATATCCGAAGTTGTTTCGCAAACTGAATTTTTTAGCTGGTCACCTGCCACGGGGTTAAGTGATGCTTCAATAAGAAATCCAATTGCCACCCCTGATGTCTCCACGACGTACACTGTGACGTATACGGTGGCTGATGGCTGCTCCGCCTCAGATCAGATCACGGTGAAATCGTGTGTTTCACCTCCTGTCGCCGTTTGTAAACCTGTTGTCATCTCAGCCGATGTTAATTGCTCCGGAAATGCATCTGCCATTGATTTCAACAATGGTTCAACCAACGAAGCGGGTGGTACATTAAAGTATTCTGTTTTGCCAATGGGTCCGTATACTGTGGGCATTACCAACGTGGAACTCACAGTTACCAACGAACAAGGCCAAACCAGTAGTTGCAGCACCACAGTAATGGTAACTGATGACTCACCACCAGCCATAGAAATCACTGAAAATATATCGGTGCCGAATGACGCGGGTTTATGTTCCGCAACCGTAATTTTGAAAACACCCGCGGCTTTAGACAATTGTGGCGTTAAAAGTATAACGAGTGATCATCCAGATAATGTTTTTCCTTTAGGGGAAACAATTGTAACGTGGACAGTTTCTGATATTCATGGAAAAACAAACAGCACAACCCAGACGGTAACAGTAACCAATCAGCAACCGGTCATTCATTCTGTAGTGGCGTCCGGTTCTGTGATTGCTACGAATTCAGCCATCTCGCTCACTACTTCCTACACGGACAATAATGTAATTCGTGCCACGATTGATTGGAATGATCCCTCCGGACTTCAGGAAGTAACCAATCCAGGAAACCCATTTAAAGTATCGCATACTTATAACCAAGCCGGTCTGTATTCGGCAACCATAACACTGACGGATGCCTGCGGAGCTACTACTGCCTACGTCTATGATAAGATTGTTGCTTACGACTCGCATGGTGGAGGATATGTAACTGGCAATGGCTGGTTTCACTCACCCCAGGGTGCCTACATATTAAGACCTGCCGCTATGGGCAAAGCATCTTTCAGCTTCGTGGTGAAATATAAAAGGCAGGGAAATGTGCCAAAAGGGAATACGGAATTCGAGTTCAATACTGGCAAGCTGAAATTTAAAAGCAGTGATTACAAATGGCTTGTAGTAGAAAATAATACTGCGGTGTTCAAAGGTTCCGGAAAACTTAATGGAACATCCGGTTATGAAATTTTGATTTCGGTAGTCGACGATGACAAGAATGATGACGATGATGATGATGATGATAAGGATGATAAGTCTTCTAAGAACGCTAAGAAAACGAAAAAATCGGACCGTATTCGGGTGAAAATTTCAGATCCATCAGGCTCAGTTGTGTACGATACCCAGATCGGTGCACCTGATGAAGCTGATGCGCTGACGAAAATTGGTGGAGGTTTTATTAGGGTATACAATGGTAGCCAACAGCAATTCAACCAGGCCATTGATAATACCTTTGCCGGGTATTCAAGAGAAGCTGAAACCGACGTGTATCCTAATCCTTTCAAGGAGTCATTGACTGTTCAGTTTTACTCATCTTTAAGAGAGGGACTGCACCTGCAACTTCTCGATGTCTCGGGAAAAGCGGTGTACGATCAGAAGCATGCTTACAGTGAAGATGGAGAGTACTCAATACAACTCCCAGAGGCCGAAGGAAAGTTGGGATTGTATATTTTAAAGATCAATCAAGGCAAAATTGTCGAGTATATAAAGGTGATGCGGAAATAGAAATCAGGGGAAGGTCTTAAGGATCGTTCCCCTGATTTTTTTAGCTTACTCAGCAGTAAGTCTGCTTCAAAACTCCAGCATCCTCATGGCCGTAATGGCGGCCTCTTCACCCTTATTCCCGAATTTACCTCCGGCTCTTTCAAGGGCTTGCCGTTTATTTAGAGTGGTGAGTACACCAAAGATGACAGGTTTCCTTGTTTTCAGACCAACCTCGGTGACGCCGTAAGCTACTGCCTGACATATGTAATTGAAGTGAGGTGTGTCACCCTGAATTACGCAACCCAGGCAAATGACAGCATCGATTTCTTTTTTTTCGGCCATCCACAAAGCCCCTAATGAAAGTTCGAAACTTCCGGGAACGGTTTTTCGGATGATGTTACTCTTTTTAACTCCACCGGAGATTAAGGATTGTACCGCTCCTTCAAACAACGCTTCAGTAATCTCTTCATTCCATTCCGCTACGACAATGGCAAATCGTTTTCCGGAGATATTGATTCCGCTTTTTATTTTCCCTGATCTTAATGGTCCGGCCATAATTTATTTTGACAGATCTTTCAGTAATAGTTCCTCGGAGCTAAATACAGGTATTGTACTTTTTTTGTAATTTCTGATATTTCGGGTTACAATACAGTACATATCGCTTATGGTCAATGCACTGAAAAACTGAACGCCATCCTCTACATCCGTAAAATTGGAAGAAAATGCTTTCTTTAATATGGTTTCAGTAACAGGGATGATCATGATCTGATTCATTAAATCCATGATAAGCTCGCGTGCGTGTTTTTCGGTGGTTTGTTTGCCAAGAATGTAATAAGCAGTCGTTATGGACTTGCCCGAGGTGTAGACCTTAACTTTTTTATTATGAGCACTTAAGAAAATAGCCAGTGCAAACCGTGAAAAAGGTTTGCGGTCACCTATGAAATCGATAAGAATATCGGTATCTAAAAAAATATTCTTCATTTTCCCCTGTTCGACAAAATCTTCCTGATTTCTTTTTTATGATTCAGTTCTAATGGAATATTGACTGCGCCGAATAGCTTTTTGATGTCTCCAGGCAGTTCATCCATTTGTCCTTCTTCTGCCTTGGTAATATTGTCCAGGTAAGATTCCACAAGGTCAGAGAGGCTCCGGCCGCTGTTTTGGGCATACCGCTTTGCGCGATCAATAATTTTTTTTTCTACCGTAAGTGTAAGTTTTGTGGTCATACACGTGTAATTTAATATGAAGATACGTGTTCTATGTGAAAACAAAAAAAAGGGAAAGAAAGCTATCCCTTATAATAAAAAGAAGTTTTATGACTTGGTTTCAAGCCTTGCTCTGTATTTCCTGGCATCCTGAAACTCAGGGCTTTCAAAATAGTCTTCAATAATTTTATCGTAGGCAGCAATGGCTTTATCATTTTGATTGTTCTTTTCGAAAGCAAGTGCCGCTTTCATCAAATAGCCGGGGGAAAAATATTTGTTGGGTTTATAGTTGGCCGCTTTGTCATAATATTTTGCCGCGTCTTCATAATTTTTTTCTTCCATGAAGGTATCCCCGATAAGGCTATACGCGCGGGCCTGCACCAGCAAGTCACTGGATTTGAAATCTTCCAGATACAGGCGGGCTACTTCATATTTACCTTGTTTAAGGTATGAGGCACCTGCGTAATAATTTGCCAGTTTAGCGGCATCGGTAACTCCGTACTCATCAATGATATCAACGAAACCCAGGTGATTGCCATCTCCATTTAGAGCGAGTTCGAGGCTGTCGGCTTCAAAATAAAATACAGCCTGAAACATTTCGCGTTGGGCTTCGACCTCCTGATTATCCTTGTAGTATTTGTATCCAAAATATCCGCCTGCAATCAGAACGAGGGCGACAAGAATTCCGGTTATGGTTTTTGGATTTCTTTCCATCCACGTTTCCGCACCCTGCAATTTGTCAGCGAGAGCCTGTGGATTTTCTACGAGTTCATGCTTATGTTCTACTTTTTTAGCCATTGTATTATTTTTTTCATTCCGCCAATGCGGAAGTGGGGCGCAAAACTACAAATTAGATTATACTTAACAAAAGCAGGTTTTAATCCGTGATATAAGGATAATCTTTCTGTGCGTAGATATCCTTCAGGGCTTCTGAAGGATCCGGATATTTGGATTCTTCTGCGAATTTCACGCTCTCTTCCACCTGCTCTATGATTCGGTTATCAATGTCCTGGAGATCCTTCTCTGTGGCGAATTTTTTTTCCAGAATTTTTCTTTTCACTACTTCAATCGGGTCTCGCTGTTTGTATTCCTCTACCTCTTCTTTCTTGCGGTATTTTGCCGGATCAGACATTGAATGGCCTTTGTAACGGTAGGTTCGGAATTCCAGCAAGGT
>JAYSOP010000173.1:0-3827 GCA_043722905.1 Chryseolinea sp. | reverse complement strand
TCCGAGCAGTTACCGGCTAACCTACAGAATTCTTTCCATGCGGTTGTTGAACGCACCACGCGTGAGGCTACCATGAACAATCACTCGGCCACTCATTTACTACACGCAGCCCTCCGACAGGTATTGGGAAAACATGTTGAGCAAAAGGGATCATTAGTGAACACCGAAATCCTGCGTTTTGATTTTTCTCATTTTACTGGAATGACCTCTGGTGAAATTCAGCAGGTGGAGGAAATTGTAAATAAAAAAATCAGGGAGAATATTGCGCTGGATGAAAAAAGGAACGTGCCCATTCAAAAAGCGAAATCGCTCGGAGCCATGGCTCTGTTCGGTGAAAAGTATGGAGATTTTGTCAGGGTAATTACTTTTGATCCCGCCTTCTCTGTTGAGCTGTGTGGAGGTACTCACGTGAGGGCAACGGGGAATATTGGAATGTTCAAAATAATCTCCGAAAGCTCGGTGGCTGCGGGCGTGAGAAGAATTGAAGCGATTACAGGCGTATCTGCTGAAAATTATTTCCGCACGCAAATTGGATTATTGGAACAAATAAAACATTTGCTGAAAAACCCCAAAGACATTATTGCATCGCTCAAAAACCTCTCGGAAGAAAAACATGTATTGGAAAAAAAATTAGAGATTGTTAACCAGGAACGCGGTCTTCAGATAAAAAATGACCTGGTGCTGAAAGCGGTAAAAAACAATGGACATACCCTGATCCTCGAGAAGGTGTCAGTACCCAACGTTGATACTTTAAAGAACATTGCTTACGCGCTGAGGAACCAGTTTGACGATCTCCTGTTGATTCTGGCTGCTGAAATTGACAATAAACCTCAGGTGACGGTGATGATTGGTGAAGCCCTGATGAAATCCAAAAAATTTCATGCGGGGAATATGGTCAAAGAACTTGCGAAAGAAATAGACGGCGGTGGTGGCGGGCAGCCTTTTTTTGCTACCGCCGGAGGAAAGAACCTGAATGGATTAAATGCTGTTATAGAAAAAGCCCGTAAATTGGTCGAATAACCGTCAATTCAAGAATTAAGAGACAGCAGATCTGTGGCTTTTATTCTTACTATATAGAGTGATCCTTCGAGCCCCGGTAAATAATTACTTTTTAGATGGAAGAATCAATACGTGAAAAATATACTGCAGTCATTGGCCTAGAGGTACATGCGCAGTTATTGACGCAAAGCAAGATCTTCAATGCTGATTCAACAGCTTATGGAAGCCATCCGAATACCAATATTGGTGTGATCTCACTGGCTCACCCGGGAACCTTGCCGAAACTGAACAAAAAAACTGTGGAGTTCGCCGTCAAAATGGGATTGGCCTGTCATTCGGAAATAAGCCGTTTCAATATCTTCGATCGCAAAAATTATTTTTATCCTGATTTGCCGAAAGGATATCAGTTAACCCAGGATAGAACGCCTGTGTGCAAGGGAGGGTATATTGCTATTAAAACAAAGTTGGGCGAAAGGAAGGTGATCCTTAACCGCATTCATCTCGAAGAAGATGCGGGGAAATCCGTTCATCTGCCCTCTGAAAATGATACCCTTGTCGATTTAAACCGGGCCGGAGTTCCTTTAATTGAAATTGTAACTGAACCCGTTATCCGATCTTCTGAAGAAGCTTATGCCTTGCTAAACGAGATCAGAAAGATGGTTCGTTATTTAGATATTTGCGACGGAAACATGGAAGAAGGATCTTTGCGTTGTGATGCCAATGTGTCTGTGATGTTGAAGGACGCAAAGCAATTAGGAAAAAAAGTAGAAGTAAAAAATATGAACTCGATCAGGAATGTGCAACGTGCCATTGACCATGAAATCGAGAGGCAGATTTTAGAAATTGAGCGTGGGAATGCCATTCCATCTGAGACGCGAACCTTCGATGCCGGCTCTGGCAATACATTTGGTATGCGCACGAAGGAGGAGCTTAACGACTATCGTTATTTTCCAGACCCAGACCTTAGTCCCATGGTAATTTCGGAGGAATGGCTTCAAAATATTGCCGATTCAATGCCCGCATTACCTGCAGACCTATTTCAAAAGTATGTGACCACTTTTCAGCTTCCTGAATATGATGCACTGGTGTTAACCGACACAAAAGATGTGGCGTTGTATTTTGAAAAAGTCTGTAGCCATACAAAAAACTTCAAGGCGGCCTCTAACTGGGTGATGGGACCGATCAAATCTTACTTAAATGAGCATGGTCTTTCGGCCAATGAATTCCCGATAGGTCCGGAAAAAATCGCCGACCTGATATCCCTGGTAGAAATTGGAAAAGTGAGTTACACCATAGCTTATCAACGCATTTTTCCTGAATTATTAAAAGATGCGCATCAGTCTGTTTTGGAACTGGCACAGCAATTGAACCTGATTCAACAAAGTGATCACAATACCCTGATTCCCATTATCGACGAAGTGATTAAAGAGTTTCCTTTGAAGGTGGAGGCGTATAAAAGTGGAAAGAAAGGTATTGTCGCTATGTTTATGGGAGAAGTAATGAAGCGCAGCAAGGGGAAAGCGGATCCAAAGGTCGCTAATGAGCTGCTGACGGTAAAGCTGAAAGCAGAAAGCTTAAAGTAGAAAGCTGAAAGCTTAAAGCTTAAAGCTTAAAGTAGAAAGTAGAAAGTAGAAAGTAGAAAGTTAATGTGAATGCATGTCTTCGCAGTGTCTCACGTTTCGTGGACGCTGCGGTGGTGGTACTGACTAATGGTACGCTGGGTTAACATGCCAACGCAGAGTCCCTGAGGCAGGAGACTCTGCTAAGACGACTGGCGAAAATAGAAAAAGGCAGGAAATAAATTCAGAAATTTACAAGATTATGGTTGGATTAAATGTAATGAAAAAGAAAGCAAAGAATTCTGTTTTGAGGGCGCCACAATACCGGAGATTAAAACCTTTCAACTTTCACCCTTCGGCTTTGAACTTAAAAAAAGCTTTTTGCTTTGTGCTTTGTGCTTTGTGCTTATCCTGTACTACATCCGGAAAAGAAGAGCAGGCGGAGGCTGGTACCTGGACGATTACCATTCGCGGGAAAGTGGGCTTTCCCCAGGCAGGTGGCAAGATCATGATCAACGAAATTAAGGACGGAGCAACTGGTCTGATGGATACTATTCAGCTAAAAAGCAATTATACGTTTGCAAAAAAAATTACGCTGAAAGAACCTGGGTACTACCGGATAAACTTTTATGACAAGCAGATGGTCAATGTTATTTTGCATAAAAACGATATAGAAATAGCCGTAGATGGCAACAGCCAGCAGGGCTTTTTTGAGGTAAAAGGGTCACCTGATATTGACATCATTCGTCAGGTTCAGGAATTACAAGGCAACATTAACAATGATCCGGAAGTGACAAAATTAAATGAAGACTTTAATGCAGCGGTTCAAAGAAAGGATGACAATCAAGTGAAGGCACTTCAGTTGAAATATCAGCAGATAGTAAAAAAGTATTACGATCAGATTTCCGATCTGATGGTGGAAAAGTCACCTTCGCTGGCGGTGATCAATCTGCTTCAATCAAACACCCTTGACCGTGATCAGTATTACAGTACTTATGTGAAGGTTTCAGAGAAATTAAAAAAGGAATGGCCTGATTATTCACAAGCCGCAACTTTCATTACCTACGTGAATAAAATGAAGGTTACTGCGGTAGGCCAGCCCGCTCCCGAAATTTCATTGCCGAACCCGGATGGCCAGATAGTAACGTTGTCATCGATGAAAGGAAAATATGTATTGCTTGACTTCTGGGCTAAATGGTGTGGGCCCTGTCGTCAGGAAAATCCCAATGTGGTGAGGGTCTTTCAGAAATATAAAGACAAAGGATTCAC
>JAYSOP010000172.1:0-4127 GCA_043722905.1 Chryseolinea sp. | reverse complement strand
TTAATGGGGATACCCATATTGCCAACTTCAGGCATACCGGGATATCCTTTGGGTCCTACATTTTTTAAAACCAGAATACTATTCTCGTCAACATCAAGCGCCGGGTCGTCGATGCGTGTTTTATAATCTTCAATATCCTCAAATACCACGGCTTTGCCGGTGTGATTCATGAGCCGTGGCGTGGCAGCGGAAGGTTTTATTACTGCTCCGTTTTCTGCCAGATTCCCTCGCAATATAGCGACACCGGAAAGCTGGTTGAAGGGCTCCTCCACGGTGGCAATGATTTCCCGATTATAGCATTTTTCTTTTTCTGAATTCTCACCAACGGTAAGGCCATTGGCTGTAATGCAGTCTTTGTGCAGGAATTTCTGTAATTCCTGTTGAACGACAGGTAAGCCTCCGGCATAATAGAGATCTTCCATAAAGTATTTTCCAGAGGGCTGGAGATTGGCAATTAAAGGAATGTTGTTTGAGAGGGTATCAAAATCCTCCAAATTCAGGTCAACCCCTATTCTTCCCGCGATCGCGAGCAAGTGTATGATAAAATTGGTGGATCCACCGATGGCGGCATTCACGACAATGGCATTCTCAAAAGCTTTTCGGGTAAGGATGTCTGATAAAACAAGGTTTTCTTTCACCATCTCTACTATCCTTGAGCCGGATAACTGGGCCAGTACTTTTCTCCGCGCATCCGCTGCCGGGATGGCTGCATTGTGCGGAAGGGAGAGCCCTAATGATTCGACCATTACAGCCATAGTGGAGGCTGTCCCCATCACAGCACAATGTCCGCGGCTTCTGCACATACTGGCTTCAGCTAATAAAAGTTCTTCCTGAAGCATGCCCCCGGAACGAACAGCGTCATTAAACCGCCAGATATCACTGGTGCCAATGTCACGTCCCTGAAACTTTCCGGTAAGCATCGGTCCGCCCGAAACAACAATGGTTGGGATGTTCACGCTGCATGCACCCATCACCAGGGATGGAGTGGTTTTATCACAACCGCACATTAATACGACCCCGTCTACCGGGTTGGCCCTGATCGATTCCTCCACGTCCATGCTCGCCAAATTTCGGTATAGCATTGCCGTGGGCTTGATCAGTGTTTCCCCCAGGGACATCACCGGAAATTCTACCGGGAATCCCCCGGCTTCTGACACGCCTCTTTTCACAGATTCGGCCAATTCCCGGAAGTGACCATTGCAAGGAGTCAGTTCAGACCACGTATTACAAATGCCGATAATCGGTCGCCCGTCAAATTCGTGTGAGGGAATGCCCTGATTCTTCATCCACGCGCGGTAGATAAAGCCGTCTTTTCCCTTTTTTCCAAACCAGTTTTGGCTCCGGTATTTTGCCATGATGTTTTTTATAAGCGATAAAAATATCCTATTTTTTTCAGAATTCTCCTGAAATGGGTATTTGTTAATTGGTTATTACTTCATTGTTTATACAATAATAGTATATACATTGTATTTCATGAGTTTAGAAAAGGATATTCAACAGGAAAAATTTTCAAGCGAACACGAAAAAGCCGCCATTAACGTACTTTTCACCAGCAGCTGGCTTCATCATATGAACGCTTCGAGGTTGAAGGAATTTAGTATCACTCCGGAACAGTTTAATGTACTTAGAATTTTACGGGGTAGTCATCCAAATGCTATGATGTTGACGGAAATTACCTGTCGCATGATCGATAAAAACAGTAACGCTACACGCCTTGTAGAAAAGTTAAGGCTGAAGGGATTGTTGAAACGGGAAATATGCGAAAACAACCGCCGGCAGGTGGATATATCTATTACGGACAGAGGGCTTCATGTGCTAAAAAAAATTGACGCGCAAGAAGCTGACTGGATGTCGACGCTTAAAAATATTACCCGTTCAGAAGCCCAGGAACTGAACCGCCTTCTCGATAAACTCCGGACCTGACCATTTTTTTTAAATATTGTCAATACAACAGTTGTATGTATCTTTATTCGTTGCCTTTCGTTTAAGTATTAAAGAGATCATCGATCTAAAGAAATGGCAAACAAGAATCTTATGAAAAACAGGACCGTAAAGCATTTATTATACGCCGATAAGTTTGACATGGGTGGCATGCCCATCAGGCAACCTTTTCCTACCAATAAATTAGAACAGGTTGACCCTTTCCTTCTGCTCCATCATGCTGATGTCAAAGTTCCCACGCACATCCCTCCCGGGCATGCTGGAGTAGGCCCACATCCCCACAGGGGTTTTTCTCCGGTAACTTTTATTTTCAAAGGGGGCGTACATCATCGCGATAGCCGTGGAAACGATAGTGTTGTTTACGCTGGTGGTGCCCAGTGGATGAATGCGGGAATGGGGGTGATGCATAGTGAACGGCCACCCGATGACATCCATGAAATCGGAGGAAGACAGGAAATCATTCAGCTATGGATAAATTCTCCAGCCCGGCATAAAATGGATCAGCCGGAATATTATCCCTTGCAAGCCAGCGATACTCCACGCTTTGTAACGGCGGATAATCTCGGCACTGTTCATGTCGTTTCCGGTGAGGTAATGGGTTTAAAAGGACCTATACCGTCCAAAAGTCCTGTAAATGGGGCAACGCTTGAGCTGAAAAAAGGTGCTCATATTGCCATACCTGTTCCTTCAAATTATAGTGCGTTCATATATTTGCTGGATGGCAAGATTAACGTGGAAGGCTATGGAATAGCCGAGGCTTTGCATGCGGTTGTTTTTGCCAATGATGGAGACGGTATTTCCATCGAAGCTTTAGAGGACACTCGACTTTTGATGATGAGTGGGGAGCCGCTGAACGAAAAAATGGTGTCTCACGGGCCATTTGTTATGAATAGTCAAACAGAAATTCTTGAAGCCATGCGAGACTATCAAAAAGGAAAAATGGGAATACTGATAGAAGAATAAACCCTGTATGGCAAGCGGGATATACCTTCCTATTGAATGAACTGTTCAGTCGTTTTACTGTTATGATATTACTAATCCCAAAAATTGTAATTTGATCGGTAAGGAAAGCTTATGAAAAAATCCGCAGACTTCGGATCTCCTGTTATAGAAGTTATTCAAAAACGAAGAAGCCAACGGGCATACGCTGATAAGCCTGTGGAATCCGAAAAAATCCATTCACTTTTTGAGGCGGCCAGGTGGGCACCATCAAGTTTAAATGAACAACCCTGGTTTTATATCTATGCCACGAGAGATCAGGAGTTATGGAATAAAATCTTTGAATCACTTAAGGAAGGAAATAAAAGCTGGGCTGCGCACGCGCCGTTGTTGATCTTAAGTTTAGCCCGCAAAAATTTCCTGCGATTTAATAGCCCGAACCCATCGGCGCGCTATGACCTCGGGGCCGCAAATGGTTTCCTTTCGTTACAAGCCGCCCACCTCGGTCTGAATGTTCACCAGATGGCAGGCTTTGATACCCAAACCGCCATAAAAAACCTCGGTGTCCCGGATTTATTCGAGCCTGTTGTCGTAATGGCGATTGGCTACCCCGGCGACATTAATAAATTGCCGGAAAATCTTAAGTCGCGAGAGTCTGCACCAAGGGAAAGATATATTGAACAGGAATTTGTAATGAATAAATCCTTCTATGATTGAGGGCATCTCAATCGAATCAGAGTCTGCCGTTTCGCTGCCGCGAATACTAACTAAACTGATCTCGGTGGCGTTAAGATCATTTTTAAAACTACGTCTGAAGGAGGATCACTAATTGTATTGCTCTGCCAACATCAGCGTGAAGGAGACTTCGGTACCAGATCCGATGGCGCTTTTGATTTGAAGATTTCCGCCGTTCCGCATGATAAATTCTTTACACAACAAAAGTCCTAAACCGGTACCTTTTTCCTGCTGAGTGCCTTCCTTGGAGAAATGTTCTCTCGATGCCGTCAATGTGTTTACTTCTTTCTGAGTCATCCCTATGCCGGAATCTTTAATAGTAATCTGACAATGATTATTTTCCCGGTAGGCGAGAATTTCAACCCTTTCGTTAAGCGTTGAAAACTTGATGGCATTGTGGATGAGGTTGCGCAGGATAAGCTGCAATTGGTCAGAATCTGCCCACACATGCAAAGGTGCTTCAAGCTGTTTATTTAAATAAACATTCTTGCGTGTTGCGACCTCTTGCATTA
>JAYSOP010000171.1:0-6274 GCA_043722905.1 Chryseolinea sp. | reverse complement strand
TTTAAATAAAACTCCATACTTTGATTTTTCAAAAAGGATGTATTATTTTTTCTTCTCTCATTAACTTCGATAGTAGCGATTCCATCATCAAGAAGGTAGAGGGATTTATACCGGATGTTATTCATCATGTGCAAATTCTCCATTCCCAGGTAGTAACCAACGATCAACCGATCTACTTCTTTAAATTTTCTGATTAAACTCTTGATCTTAGCCAGGTTGGCAATGGCTTTTTTTATTACCGGAAAGATTTTCCGGTTTTGAAAATTCTCTTCGTGTTTTCTCAAACTTTCAATGTCATCGTCAATGAAATGCATTTCTTTCCATTGTGATCCGTTGATAATTGTTTTCAGTGTAATGAGATTGCTAGAGTACGTTATAAAAATGGCAACCGAGTGTTCATCGGGTATGTTCAATTCCTTTTTAGCCTCTATTACATTGATTAATTGAAGAGGGGTACTAATCAGGAAAAGGTTTATGGGCTCGGTCATTATACAATCTTCATAAAATTTCTGGATCTTTTTTATTTAAGCCCCCATGGCATAGGGTACACCCTGTTGCTAAAGAACCATGTAAGGATAAAACTTATAAAGTAACTGATGCAAAGGGAGTACGCTGCGCCAATGGTTCCAAACATTTTCACAAGGATAAAAGTTAAACTTACGTTGCATACCGCACAAAAAGTTGTGATGGAAGCCAAAACATATGTTTTTTCTGCATAGAAAATATAATTCACAACCATTTTGTACATTCCATTGAAAGCAAAACCGATTGATATCCAAAAAATAAACTGAACCCCTGCGGCAAATTCCTCCCCTACAAATATTCTGTAGAATGATGGAATGAAAAGTGAATAGCCGATGGCAATGATCAGGATAGATGCAAAATACCAATACGTAACCTTGACAAGTTTGATATTGTCGTCATGCGAGTTTTTTTTTAGATTTTTATAAATCCAGGGAGCAAAGGCGTTGTTAACAGAATCTTGAAACAGCATAATAATTTGCGCAAACTGGAAACCCACCATATAGATTCCTACATCACCTATGCCTTTTACGTGGGAGATGATAAAGCGGTCTGCCAACATAAGGGCGGCTCCGCCGAAGGTGTGAGGAATTAGCGGTATGCCAAAGCGCAGCGCTTTTCGAAGGTATACCTTATTATAGCCAGTGGTAATATACTTTTTCCTATACAGGATATAGACTGTAATAAATGCGTACAGCGCGAATATGATAACCTGTCCCAGAATTCTGCCTCTCCATCCCATTTCAAAAGGAATTACCAGAATCAACGAGAGCAGAAGATTGAGTGCCGTTTGGCTGATCTGAAAAATTCCGTACAAAATGGGTTTTTCTTCCGCAATCCAAAGCCCGAGCAGCAACTGAAATAAAAACTGGGAGGCTGCAAAAACAACAATCAGTGGTAACCAGTTTTCCGGGAATTCAATCAACCTGGATAGTGGCGATGAGAAAAGAAAAAACAGCCCCATGATGGCAACAAAACTGAACAGCAGGATAATGAGTGTATTATAAACAAAGTTAGGGAAATCAATTTCATCCTTTTTGTAATATTGCACGATAGCAGCATTGTGGGTATTCAGGCCTACAAACGAAATGAGCAGTGTCGACGCAACCTGGAATATTGAAATAATTCCATATTCGGCCGGGTTCAGAAACCTTGTCAGCACGGGAATCAATAAGAAAGGGATTGAGCTATTAATGGCATTGCTTGCCGTGAATACAAAGCTGGATTTTAAAAGCGGTGATTTTAGAATTTTTACTAGCAAAAGGATGTCATGATTTAATTTTTACAACTGGTCAATGAGCCCGAAGTGAAGAGGTGTTCCTGCTATAATATCCCGGGCGGCTTTTTTGCCAATGACCGCATCGTAATAGCGTGTATGCAAGCCGTTGGATGGCCGGATGGAACGGATGTGCGCCGGGGTAATTATTTCGCCTTTTTTTATGGGTTTAGAGATAAACAAGGAACGCTTAAAGGCCATTGAGTTTTTTTCTTTTTCCGTTGGCGTGTATGAGATTTTGCCTAGCGAAAGCCAGGCGCGTTCTGTTTCCACAACCAGTGATTTAAGTTCTTCAGGCTCGAGGGAGAAAGCGCTATCCACACCGCCATCGGCCCGACTCAGCGTAAAATGTTTTTCAATAACGGTAGCGCCTAAGGCAACCGAAGCAACCGCCACACCGATTCCCATCGTATGATCCGACAATCCCACCTGACATCCGAAACTTTGCTTCATGTGAGGAATGGTGACGATATTAGTATCTCCCGGGGTAGCTGGGTATGTGCTGGTGCATTTTAGCAGTATAAGTTCCGTACATCCGTTTTCTTTAAGGACTTGCACTGATTCGTAAATATCGGCCATGGTGCTGACACCCGTCGACATAATGATTGGCTTATTGGTCTTAGCAATCTTTTTCAGTAACAAATGGTCGGTGTTTTCAAAGGAAGCAATCTTATAGACGGGGACGTCGAGTTTTTCCAGAAAATCTACTGCCGTGCTGTCAAAGGGAGAACTAAAACCGATCATGCCCTTAAGTTTCGCTCTTTTAAAAATTTCTTCATGCCATTCCCACGGAGTATAGGCCTGCTTGTACAAGTCATGAAGTTCCTTCCCATGCCATAGGGAGTTTTTATCTGTAATGGTGTAAGCACCTTTAATGGTCATTGTATCCGCAGTATAAGTCTGCAGCTTAATAGCATGTGCGCCGGCATCAGCTGCTGCATCGACAATCGCCAGAGCACGCTCCAGTGATTGATTATGATTTCCTGACATTTCCGCGATAATGAAGGGCTTATGTTCTATGCCTATAAACATAACACCTGCTTTAATTCTATTCATAAAATGGGTATTCGAAACGGTATGAATCAGGATAATCAGATGTGTTCTTTTTTGAGAAACCGAGGTTTTCAAAAATTCGCATCGAACTTGTATTCTTCATTTTCACAAAACCAACAATCGTTATGGGTGGTTTTTGCTCGGTCATAAACTGCTTCATGGATTGGGCCAGAACTATTTGGCCTAAACCTCTGCCTCTGTACTCTGGCGCCAGCGAATAGCTGATCACAGCTTCATTTTTTATATCAAATCGCACCTGAGCCATGGGTTGTTCATTATACTCAAAAATATAAAGAAGACACTTTGGATCCGATAACTTCGTTAGAAACCAGGTTGTATGGTCCTGCAGTGAAATCTGATCTGTACTAAAAGATTGACTCCTTTGTTCAGGATCATTCGCCCACGCGTAAAGGGTGAGGAGATCTCGTTCTTCACATTTTCGTACGAGGATCTTTAGGCTAATCTCCAACCCTTGAAAAATATTCAATAGACGCTCATCGGAAGCGCCATCAAAAACCTTCTCTTGCTTGTTTTTTGCCAGTTGTACCCTTTCTTTGTCGACACGAAACTCATAGGCAGGAAAAGCCAATTGTGATTTTATTAAATAGTTAAAAAGATCCTGCTGATTGTCGGCCGTTTGTTTCACGTACAATTCTCCGCCTACGCTTAGATATTCATAGGCAATACCGCTAGCCGAAGTGATAGCGACAGGGCATTTTTCCATGATTTCGGCCATTTCTACAGGACTTAAATTTTTAAATATTTCAACGTTTTTTCCGGATTCTTTAATCAATTCAGCTAATAAAGTTTTATTTGGATAAGCTTCTCCTATTATAACTATAAAGGCTGAAAAGTTAAATTTTAAACCCTCTTTAAGTGTTGAAAATGTAATATCCTTAGGATCGGCTCCACCCATGCAAATCAAAAGTTTGTTTTCAGATTGATCAGGACGTTTTTTCGTCCGTTTTTTGAATGGCCCCTTTAGCAGGGCGAACGAAGGGCCAATCAATAGCCTTGTCGTTAATTCGCAGGAATATGCTTTTGAATCTATGCCACCGGCTGGGTTGATCACTACGTCGGAAACAAAATGAAACTCGTGGATATCATCAATGCATACCAGCCGACTATTTCTTTTTTTTAGTTCCCGCTGGTAATCAGTATTAAAAGGGTATCCGTCAAGTACGATAATTTCGTTTCCGCTAAACCATTTAAGCAATGTTTCAGGCTCTTTTTGAAAAGGAATGTTTTCGTCTATCTCTAACAGAGGTATCGACGCTTTTCGGATCAGTTCTCTGACACCAGGCAACGGCGATCGCATGATAAAGGTGCAGTCAAAATCGTTTTGGAGGATTTCGCTTAAGGCGATCAATCGGTGGACATGACCGAGGCCGATTTTACTATTTCCATCGCCGCGTAAATAAACTGGGGTTTTAACAATCAATTTATCTGACTTTAAATAGCGGTTTTAATGGCTCGCATCTTAGCATATCCTTCAGGTTATTATGTTCAATTACCATTTTTACTTTTTCAAAAAATAAACGATAACCGTCCATTAAAGTTTTGATGTGGGAAGTGGTATGGGCGTAGCTTATGTTATGCGTTCCAATCATGAAAATCCCATTTTCAAACATTTCTTGTTGTAAAAGCGTTTTAAATTCCCATGCGTTATATTGGGGTGTATCTTTAATGATAAGGAATGACCAAACCGGATAACCTGAAACGCTGAAAATGCTCTCCAGATTATAGTGTTGTATAACTCGGTTAAGTTGTTGAATCAATTCTTCACCGGTAGAGAACAATTTGGCTACAACAGGTTCACGCTGAAGTTTGTTTAGTACAGCGAATGACGCGGCAAGGGATAGTGTTTCTCCTCCAAAAGTAAAGGAGAAAAATATTTCCTCCATTAGTTTCATGATCTCTGCCTTACCTGCTATGGCCGATACGGGATAACCGTTTGCCAGGCCCTTGCCGAAAGTTGCCAGGTCTGGAATTACATTAAAAAATTCCTGGGCACCACCGTTCGCATACCGGAAACCCGTTATCGTCTCATCAAAGATCAGCACCGCTCCGTGCTTTTGAGCAAGGGCCTTTACTTCCTCCAAAAAGTTATTCGTTGGCGAAACTACGTTGACGGGTTCAAGAATAATTGCGGCAACATTTCCTTTCAATTCTTTCAATTTACTCTCGAGCGATGAAATGTCATTGTAAAAAAATTTATGGGTCAATGACTTTACCGCCGAGGGAACGCCCAGATCGCGGGTGGTTGATCCGATATACCAGTCCTGCCATCCATGATAGCCACAAACAAGCACATGATCTTTTTTGGTATATGCCCGAGCGAGTCTGATGGCTCCTGAAGTGGCATCTGATCCATTTTTACCAAAGCGAACCATTTCTGCACAGGGGACCATTTCCACGATTTTTTCTGCAACAAGAAATTCGAGCTCGTGCGAGAGTGAATAAATGGTTCCATTGTGAAGTTGCTCAATCACCGCCTTATTTACATCGGGGTCGTTGTAACCAAGTGTAATTGAAGCAAGACTATTTACAAAATCTATGTATTGATTTCCGTCAACATCCCATAGCGTTGCGCCACTGGCTTTCGCTGCAAAAAAAGGGGATACCCCTATGGGAAGCTGAGTTTTACTTTTGCTAAAGGTTTGGGATCCCAGGGGAATAGTTTTCAAAGCACGGGTTAAGTACTCCTCGGATTTTTTATAACGATCACTCATTTTCTTCTTTTTTTAAAGATTTATGATACCCTTCATTGCGCTTAATGTGGGCATTTTTAGTTCCAATGCTTCTGTTTGAAAGAATCAATGTCGCATATTCTCTCCAGGTTTTGTCGATGCCTAACTCAGTAATGAGTTTCTTGATCACGTCAAAATCCTCCTTTTCGTCAACGGTCATACGTATATTACCGTAATCCGTGTCAGCGCTAACATTTAAACCGGTAAACATGGAACCGCCATTGAAATTGCAATTTTTTCTGATGAAGGGTGTCACATGTTCGCGATCAGAATGTAAAGTGGCTTCTTGCCAGGCCTTTTCCAATGCTGAGAATGTAAAAACTTCGATATCCTGTCCGTCAGGAAAAGTTTCAATCAAAACATTAGAACAATAATCTACCGCCTTCGCAATTGCAGTGTCGACAATCAAATCAATAAGGGCCGGATCAATCAATGGACAATCAGAAGTAATACGTATTATGTAATCCGTATCGTTATCCCTGCATGCCTGATAGAACCGATCAAGTACATCATTTTCTGAACCTCTGAAACTGGCCAGCTTAAGATTGTTGGCGATCGCACATACCTTTAAATCCTCTTTCCTCGTTGTGGTAGCTACAATAATGTGATCAATACGCTTTGAACGTTTCAATCTTAACAGGTGTATCTCAAGAAGTGATTGGCCACCAACCTC
>JAYSOP010000170.1:0-6444 GCA_043722905.1 Chryseolinea sp. | reverse complement strand
CGAAAATTCGAGGGTTAACACGCATACAAAAAAGCTGCGGGTCGTGATCATTTTCTTGATTCCGCTTGACTCTTGTCATGAAATATGCCAGGTCACACTGCTTTCTTTGAACAAAAACAAATTATGGATCCGCATCTGTATTCAGTAGACCTGACATGGAGCACAGAACGAAAGGGGTTGATGTGCTCACCCGAATTGAAAACGTCAGGCAACGCATCTTGTATTGAAGTGGCCACCTCCGCAATTTCCAAAAGGCGCTCCGGGAATATGGTCACCAGAACACCTCTTTACAGCAGCAATCAGCAGTTGCTTTATGACAACATTTCTGGCAATTGCTGAAGGTTCGAGGTTGCATTTCTCATCTTTCGCTTGTAAAGCATCCGGTAAACTCGAAATGATCGATGGTAAACTAATGATGAGTGAGGTCACACTAAACCCGGAAGTAGTGGTTTTGGAAGCTAAAGATGGTGAGCGCGCGCTGCGTGCATTATAGAAAACAGAGGCTGCCTGCCTGATCACAAATTCCATAAAATCGAAAGTGATTATGAATCCAGAGGTGATGGTAAAAGCCAATCCAATTTTAAATTAGACACAGATTACCCTGTGTCACGTTGAAAAAGCATATTTAGTTTATAAGGAAAAATATTTACATTGGTAAGATTTTACGAAACCGAAGTATCTAAACCATTCCGGCTTGATATTTTCAAAACAATAACACATGAAGGTAATACTTGCGTCAACTGATTTTTCGGAAGCCGGCAACAATGCGGTGAAATACGCGATTAATTTTGCATCCGCTATTAAATGTAATCTAATTGTATTACACGCTGTGCATGCACCCGCGATTCCACCAACCATGACCCCGGCCGAATACAGGGTGCTTGAAAGAAATACCGAACGGTTTACGCTACGTATGCTTGACCTGGTTGTAGACCAATTATACAGTGAAGTAAAGCAAAAACGGTCTGCTCAAAAGGTGAAGACACTGGCTAAAAATGGAATCTTCGTTATCGACACCGTGCTTTCGGCAGCAAAACAAAATTCAGCCGATCTCATTGTCGTTGGAACCCATGGTGCCACAGGAATTAGGCTTCTTGGAAGCATCACAACCGAAATCATTTTTAAAGCAACCGTCCCTGTATTATCGGTTCCCCCTGAAACTAAGTTCAAGAAAATTACTTCGATCCTCTATTCATCAGATCTGATGAACCTTGGACCGGAATTAAAGAATATCCTACCCATAGCCACCAAATTTAAGGCCGGGCTTGAAATCGTTCACTTTGCAAACAGGGATAAACAAAAGGAAGCAAAGGCATTTCTCGCGCAGGCGCTACGAAAGGTATCTTATAAAAAAGTTAAGGCGAGTGTGATTAATCCTGCGGGACAGGGTACTCTAATCAAGAGTCTACAAGAATATGTGAACAAAAAGAAACCTCAGATACTGATTCTATTTCCCGAGGAACGCAATTTCATAGACAAGCTTTTCGTCAAAAGCAGAACTGAACGACTTACCTATGTGAGCAAACTACCCCTATTATCGATAAGAAAATCGATCTTAAGCTAGCCAGCCTAATAAATAACTTCCAGAGCCTTTAGGCGCGTAAATAGGACAAATATCAGGTCAAATGCTGACACGCATCATGATAAAGGTTACGGTGCCTGATTACCTTTCATGAAAATTTATGACCATGAATTTGCTACAAGGCGCCACCGAAAATTACATTTTGCAACCGGCTTTACTGGATAAGCATAGGGATACACTAAACTGCCTTTCTTCCACTATGCTTTGGATCAGTGAAATCTCATTCTTTCAAAAGATGCTTGATGGAACTGCCCAACTTTTTACTTTGCCGGCCGACCAAAAAATGGTCATCCACTTTCAAGACCTCTTCATGTACTATCATGTTGACGTGATCTGGGGTCTGCGCAAAAAACTCCTCGCACTTGAAATCCGATTGGCGAGTTTAATGTTGAACAAGGAGATTAGCGACAATCTATACTACACAGAACATAAATCGCTGATGTCGGAACTAAATCAGTTTTCAACGACGTTCCGTGAGATGAAAAATGACTTCTTCAAATTCATTGAAAAGCTGAATAGCTGAATCTATATCAATTCCCAATCGGTTTAAATTGATTCGGGAATATAATATACTGCTTGATTCCACAATAAGAATTGCTAAGCAACGCTCCTCGTGGCTTCAAAAAATAAAGCAACGTCAGTCCAGGGTCCGGCGTTAATGCATTTTACACGGTTCCTTTGCAGATATTCTTCAGCCAGAGCGCTCCGTTTCCCAGTCGCGCAACAAAGAATTACCGGTGTTACCAAATCCTTTATTTCCTCCAGTCTTTGCCTCAGTTCCCGTAATGGAATGTTTCTAGACCCTGGAACATGCCCTGTTGCAAATTCTTCCTGAGTCCGCACATCAATAATAGATTTCCTATTCACGCGTTTTATGGAACTCATTCCACCAGTTAATGATCGCATAAACCTTAACAAACTTTTAAATTTTCACCGCCCTATTCTTTCTTGTAGAGAAACCGAAAGGCAGGTACAAAGGACAAAAGCCCAAAACACTTGTAATGAGTAAAATTGCAGCAAAACAAATCGCTAAAACTGCGAGTATTCCAGTGATAACATTGGTCAATAGAGTAATTCCAATAAAGACAGCAATCACAATTCTGAAGATCCTGTCAGCTAACCCCATATTTAACTTCATAGAAAAAGGTATTTACTATTTATGTTTAAATGTCTTTAAGCGGGTTGTTGTTAAAGAACGGTTTCTCTTTTAGGTAACAACACAGACCCGTTGTTTGCTTTCGCGTGCACTTGAGAAGCCATCTTACTGGTAAGTTCCTCAAACTTGTCATCGAGGTTTTTTTTAAGAGCTTCCACAATTTCCTCTCCTCTTTTAGATAATTCTTTCCTGGAGTCGCTACCTTTTTCCGGCGCGAATATGAGGCCAAGTACCACGCCGGTGGTAAGTCCGGCCATTATACCCAATAGTGCTTTCCCTGCTTTCATAACTGTATATTTAACGGTATAAGATGAAGTTCTTTTAACAGGTCATACACTTTTACTTAAGCACGTGTCTGCTTCGCTTGCCTGCTATAACGGTAATCAAAAAGATTCCTGACAAAACAAGAAGTGCCCCCGCCAATGGGCCGCTAACAACATTCAGCAGAAAAAGTATGATCACTACTGCAGAAAAGGTCAACCGCACAATCATATCGGCAGTTGCCAGATTTTTTTTAATCCTCATAAGCCCCCCTTTTTATAGAGTCTAAATTAGCCGGTTCAGCCAAATTTTGCAGTGACTTTGATCATCAATCGTTCAATTTTTTGTCATCAGAATCAATCAGACTGATCGGCCATCGCTGATAGCTATAGTCGAACGCTCGTAATGGAAATTCGTGGATATCACTTGGTTTGACGGGTAACGGCCCCGTCGTTCTGAGGCGGCCGAGCGATCATGGTCTTCGAAACTCATTCATAAATTTTTAGAAGCATTCCTAGAGCGACGGAAATCTGTTCGACCGGAATAAAATCAACACATTTGCCGCGCCATTCTTCTTGTACGGAAGGGAGTCTACATTATATTCAGCATAAAATCGGCACATGTTGGGAGGCAAGCACCAAATAAAGAAAACAATACATCGGCTAAATAGCCGATATTCCATATAATCGGCGATTTACTCAATATTTTTAATAATACAAATATCAAGCAGCCATTAAATCTGGTCTAAAAAATTTATCGGAAGCCCATATTACCTATCCAGCCAGGTTTTGAATTCTTGTACCCTTTCTCTGGCGACGATAATGTCAGGGTCATGTGAACCCTTTAAAACAAGTTTAAGTCTGCTGTTCGTATAGGTGATAATGTCCTGGATGGAAGAAGGACTCACCAAATATTTTCTGTTAATCCGAAAAAACTGACCCGGATCCACCATTTCTTCCAGTTGTTCCAGGGTGTAATCTAAAATGAAGTTCCTGTTTTCCTGTGTTACACAAAAAGTAGCCTTATCCTGGCTATAAAAATACCGGATCTCTTCTACCGAAATTGTCTTCAGGTGCTCCCCTACTTTAATTACAAAACGAACCTTGTATTTTTTCAGGAGTACCTTTACCGCCTCACTCATGTCGTGAAGCAAACGCTTTGAGTCTCGATCGCCGTTAAACCTGGAATTCAGTTTCCTGAGTGCTGCCGCCAACTCATCTCTGTCAACCGGTTTCAGGATATAATCAATGCTATTAACTTTAAACGCCTTTAAAGCATACTCATCATAGGCAGTGGTAAAAATTACCGGTGCCTTTATTTCACACTGTTCAAAGATTTCAAAACTGATACCGTCTGCCAGTTGAATATCCATCAGGACAACATCAGGTGCCTGAGAATCTTTGAACCACTGAACAGAGGTTTTCACCGTATCCAATGTGCCCACAATCACCGTTTCAGGCACTAATTCTTTTACAAGAGTTTCCAGCCTTTGGGCCGCGTGTGGTTCGTCCTCTATGATTAATACGTTCATGCCTTGTATTCTTTAAGGACCGGTAGTTTTACTCTGAAACTCTGCGCATCTGCAATCACCTCAACTTTCTGACTACTGAGGAATTCGTATCGCTTACGAATATTTTCAAGCCCCACGCCGGAGGAAGGTTCACCATAGACCGGTTTTTTTTGAAGGTTGTTTTCCACTACCAGAAATCCATTTTCCGAATACAACTTAATTCTTAAAGGGTCAGCCTCAGATACTACGTTGTGTTTAATGGCATTCTCCATGAGCATTTGCAACGCCAGGGGCGCGACCTGCATATGGGCATGATTTGGCAGAGAAACCTCTACCGCCAATTTATTTCCATATCGGATACTTTGGAGAAATAGATAGGATTCCAGAAATTTCAATTCTTCCGAAACGGACACGACCTCTTTGTCACGCGTGTCAAGTACATACCGGTACACTTCAGACAACTGTTTGATAAATTTAACTGCTTTTCCCTGGTCTTCATACACCAGATTGGTCAGTGCATTGAGGCTATTAAACAGAAAATGCGGACTGACCTGGTTCTTTAGACTTTCATATCGGGCGACCATGCTTTCTTTTTCGAACTTCTCTTTTTCGAACGATGCTTTCCGCCAAGACGACAAAAATTGCTGCCCATGAAGAAAAAGAGAAATGAGGATGGTGATTAATACTGAACCATACACCGTATAGTAATATCCGGAACCAAATGTCATTTCTGTAAAATATTGAAAAAACTCAATGAGCGAAATTATTGCCACTACTGTATAAATAATAGTGACCGCCATACCCACCCAAAAACGTTTTACTGGAAAGTGTATCCATGGAATTCTTTTGGACAAATATCCTGCAAGGAAGGCATTTCCTCGCCAAAGCAAAACCCAAATCAGAAAGGTAAAAAATACAACGGGCACATAAGATTGTGGTGTGCTGCAGCGAGGGCACATGAGATATGCCTGAAACAAACTTACCAGGAAGAACAGAAAAAGATCGCGGGTCTCGGCCAAAATTTTCTTTCTCGTCACCATTAGTTCAGATACAATATATTAATTCCTGAAATTTTTCTCATACCATGGTTTTAAATTAACATTCAATGATTCAATATACCTGAATTCTACTGCGTATTACTTACATTTTTCAGCCAGTGATTGCGCCATCGCCTGACCCCATTGTGGTGCCAGTGGATTGGAGGCCTGATACGTTTCAAATTTTTGGAGAGCCATTTTAATTTTATCACAGGCCTCCTGGGTAGAGCTGCCGAAAAATTGCGCGGTACCATACTGCATTTGGGCTGATAAAGCAATGGCTCGGGGATTTTCCGGATTTAAACCCGTTGCTTTTGCAAAGGTCTCCATTGCCCGCGGGGCGAACTCGGGCCCACGAGTACCGGGATCTACGGTAACCCGGATCATGTACACAAATCCTTCCAGCGCTGCTATTTCAGATTCTTCCTCTGAAAGTTTCCTGGCGTTTTCAATAGCGATCATGGCGTGGTCCAGATAGACATCCTTTTTCGAAGGAACGCTTTCCATGTTCGCCAACATAATATATCCGAAGCTGGCATAATAGTAAGGTTCCCACCTGGATTTTTCTGCCGCGGCGATTCTTTCCAATTGATTTACGGCCTTTTGATACTGCTCAGTATTAGATGCCTGGTAGAGTTCCTTTATGCTTTTTTGCATGGCCTCCAGAAAGTTGTCATTGGCTGAAGCGGAAATGTCGACGGACAAAACTATCATCACCATGAACAATAAAATTAAAGTTGACTTTTTCATATAGATTATTTTTAGGTTACAAATTGGGCAATTGATTGACGGATTTCTCCCTTGACAGCGTTATAAAAATTCCCATAAACACGAAATTCTTTGCGGGCTGCCGTATGGCTCGGGCATTAAACCTCCCTTCCTCGTTCAGGAAAGGGCT
>JAYSOP010000169.1:0-10278 GCA_043722905.1 Chryseolinea sp. | reverse complement strand
AGCATATGACTGTAATGAGAGGTGCCCGCATTCCAGTCGAAAACAAACAAAACAGCCGAGGCTATTAGCCCCAGTATCACCACCGGAAACAAAAATCTCTTAATATTGAAGATCTCCGCCAGCAGCGAAAAAATTCCCAACCCGGAAAGCACAAATACTGAATTCATATCTTAAAAATAAGCAAAAAGCAAAAAGCTTAAAGCAAAAAGGAAAACCTCGACTAACAACCACTGACCACTGCCTACTGACTAATGCCTATTACCTAATGCCCCCTAATCGCCTGGTAATTGGATATTATCGCCAGTAAATCATCCACCGCTACTTCTGTGATTTTCAGCAAAGGTGTAGGGTATACGCCAATGAGTAAAACCAGGAGAACGATTGGATAGAGTACCATTTTTTCATGTTTATCCAAATCATGAAAGCCGGCGGTGGAGGCATTGGATTCGCCAAGCATCGTAAGTTGGAAACTGCGGAGCATATATACAGCCCCGAGTATCATGGTTAATGCTGCAAACGTTCCACTGACAAAATTATATTGAAAGACGGCGTTGATCAACAAAAATTCACCCACAAATCCGCTCGTCAACGGTAAGGCTACACTTCCCAGGAGGATGATCATAAAAACCCCTGTAAAAGTAGGGGCAGCGGTCCTGATCCCGCCCAGGCTGGCGATCTCCTGCGTGGATGTTCGGGAAACAATGATGTCAATAATATAGAACAATCCAACTACGACAATCCCATGACTGACCATCTGGATCATTGCCCCCTGAAGGCCGATTTTATTCATTGTGAAAATACCGGCAGCGATAAGTCCAACGTGTGCGATAGACGAATAGGCCACCAGACGTTTGAGATCTTTCTGAATAATGGCCAGGAAAGACGCGTAGACAATGCCTATGACCGAAAGGGTTAAAGCAGAAGTTCCCCACCTTTCCACGCCCTCGGGCACTACCGGAATCAGCCAGCGTATAACGCCATAAATACCCATCTTGAGCATGATGCCTGATAACAACATGGTTCCGGGGGTGGGTGCCGTGTGATAGGTATCTGGTTGCCAGGTGTGAAATGGGAAGACCGGCATTTTAACGGCAAAGGCAAGAAACAATGCCCAGAAGACAAGCCCCTGCTCATAGGATGATAACCCTTGCCCTGCTCTGTATAAATCATAAATGGCAAAACTATGGTCACCAGGTGTCTGAAAGTACAGATAAATTAAGCCGATAAGCATGATGAGACTTCCGGCAAGGGTGTAGATAAAAAATTTTAATGTTACCGGTCCGCGGTTTACACCACCCCATCGGAGGCAAATAAAATAAATGGGGATGAGTGCCATTTCCCAGAAAATATAGAACAGAAAACCATCCAGCGCACAAAAAACCCCGATAAGTGCCATCTCCATAAATAACACTAAGCCATAAAAAGAGGGGGCGTTCTCATAATTCTGTTTGAAGGAAGAAAGAATGATTAAGGGAGAAAGCACGGTAGTCAGTAATACGAGTAATAAGGTTATGCCGTCAACGCCAACAAAGAAGCTGATACCCAATGATGCGACCCATGGGTGGTTCATTTCAAATTGCGTTTTCGCTGAGGGGTCGAATTGAATTGCCAGTACAATAGATAGGACAAGCTCAATCAATGAAGCGGTTAGCGCCCAGTTTTTTACCGCGTCCTTTTTAATAAAGAATAACGCAAGGGCTGCCAGCAGGGGCCAGAATATTAATAAAGCGGTTAACATTTTTTATATTTCAGAACCATTGCAATTCTTGTCAGGCAAAAGTTTTAACGACTAATAGAATAATGATGCTTACCACCATGGCAAAGAGATAGAAGCCCGTGTTCCCTGTTTGCACTAACCGGATTGTCTTGCCACCCCAGGTCACAACCCTTCCCGTGCCATTCACTATTCGATCGATCAATAACCTTTCAATCAACGCATCCAAAGCTTTTGATAAGAAATTCAGTGGCCGGAGTATGGCTCTTTCATACACCTCATCAACATAATATTTGTGGTAGATGAGCCTGTGGAACGTATTCAGCGTAACCCCTTCAGGAGTAGGCACTTTTTTCTTTCGAACATACAATGTGTAAGCAAGAAATATTACAACGAGTGTTAAACCAACTACCAGTGCCATGAGAAGAATCTCGGTCGTGTGGGAAAGATGATGTTCGGACAAGAGACCTTTTGAAGTGGTAAAAACCGGGGATAAAAAATGCGCTAAGCCGTGGCTTCCGCCCAACACCTCGGGAATTCCGATAAAGCCTCCTATAGCGGAAAGAATAGCCAGGCATATCAAAGGAATCGTCATACTTGATGGCGACTCGTGAATCGGGTGACTTAGCTCATGTTTTGCGCGTGTTGTTCCTGAAAATGTAAGGAAGAATAAGCGGAACATATAAAAGGCGGTGAGGAGGGATGCCAGTAATGCCAGGGTCCAGACTATTATGTTTTGTGTAAAAGCATTTGCCAGGATTTCGTCTTTCGAAAAGAAACCTGCGAAAGGTGGCAACCCTGAGATGGCCATGGTGCCTATTAAAAATGTGGCAAACGTTATGGGAAGATACTTTCGTAGTCCACCCATGCTACGGATATCCTGTTCTCCGGCCATGCCATGGATGACACTTCCTGCACCTAGAAATAACAGCGCTTTAAAAAACGCATGGGTCGTCATATGAAAGATGCCACTAGTGTAAGCGCCTAGTCCCAGGGCGACGAACATTAATCCCAACTGACTTACCGTTGAATACGCCAGCACTTTTTTGATATCATTTTGTGCAACGGCAATAGTAGCTGCGAGCAACGCAGTGGATAGACCAATAATAACGATCAGATCTAAAGTAAAGGGAGACAGTGAATATAAAATATTATTTCTGGCGATCATATAAACTCCGGCTGTCACCATGGTTGCTGCGTGGATTAAAGCGGAAACTGGTGTAGGGCCAGCCATCGCATCAGGCAACCATGTATACAAGGGTATTTGCGCACTCTTACCAATGGCTCCAATAAAAAGCAAAATGGTAATGATGGTAATTGTTTGCGATCCCGGAGTGAGACCAGAGGCTTTTGCAAAAACATCCCCATAGTCAAGGCTGCCGAAATGGTTAAATATCATGATCACACCAAGAATTAAACCCATGTCACCGATGCGGTTCATGATGAAAGCTTTTTTCGCGGCGTTGTTGTATTCAGTATTCTTAAACCAGAAACCTATCAACAGATAAGAGCACAATCCTACGCCTTCCCATCCAACGAACATCAGGAGATAATTCGAACCCATGACGAGGAGAAGCATGAAGAAAATAAACAGGTTCATGTACGCAAAAAAGCGATTGAAACCAGCGTCTCCATGCATATATCCACTGGAATATACATGGATTAAAAACCCGACCCCTGTAATGATGAGCATCATTACAATACTGAGTGGATCCACAAGGAAGGAGAATCCGACAGAAAAGTTTCCAGTACTTATCCAATCAAAGGCTGTGTAGTTTAGCGAAGTCTGGTCATCGCCCAATTGAAAGAATAATACGATGGACAATATAAAAGACAAAAGTACAGATGAGCATGCGATAAGGGCCACCAGCCAATGACGCAGTTGCCTGTTTAGCAAACTGATGAGCAAAAATCCTAAGAATGGAGCAAGCGGAATGAAAGCAATTACGAAATCCATCACCATTTCAATTTATTCAGAACATTAATATCGGTGCTCCTTGTATTGTGATAAATGACTATCAGAATGGCGAGCCCCACCGCGACCTCAGCCGCGGCAACAGCCATGATTAAAAAGACGAACACCTGCCCGCCGCCATCATTGTGAAAACTTGAAAAGGCAACCAACAATAAATTTACCGCGTTCAGCATGAGTTCAATGCACATGAAAATAACAATCGCGTTCCGACGGTAGAGTACGCCTAAAACACCAATGACAAACAGCGCCGAACTCAGCCAGATATAATAATTCAGTGGTACACCGTGCATGGCCTGGCTTGCCGAATCATTCATTGGTAAATTGTTTTGCATTCTTGATATTCATCGCTGCCGGATCAGCTGACAATCCATTTGTTTTTTCGCTGATTACCGAAGAATTTTTCATGTGTGTTTTCCCGAGCATAACGGCCCCTACCATGGCTGCCAGCAAGAGTATGGAAACAATTTCGAAGGGCAAAAGGAATTCATTGAACAACATTTTGCCTAGATTTTTTACAAGGCCAATTTCTGAACTTGCGCCAAACACGATTTCGGCTGATTCTGCGCCTCTCAAGGCGGCTACTATCACCAGCATCAATAGGCCGGCTGAGATGAGGGCAGCAAATCTGTAGAAATGAGTTTTCAAAGGTTCTGTTGCCTGATTAAGGTTTAACAACATGATGACATAAAGGAATAAAACCATGATGGCCCCTGCATACACAATAATATGGACCGCAAAAAGGAATTCAGCACTCAGAATCAGGTAGTGCCCCCCCACACAGAAAAAAGTAATGACCAGGTAAAGAACACTATAAATCGGATTTCTTGAAAATACCACCATCAGCGCACTGAGCACAGCCAGAAAGGAGAGGAAGTAGAATACGTATAAAGTCACAAAAATGTAAAGATTACTTTAATGTTGCTTCAAGTTAGAAAAATACAACTCCCAAATTAAGCGAGGGAAGGTGCAAGTTCATTATTTATTATGAGTCAGGCGTTTATTTTTCTTAAATTCTAACACTTCACGGGTTTGCCGTTTAGTAACATCTATTCGCTCGTCTTCGGGCTCCACCAGTTTGTCTTTCCCATAAATGAAATCGTTTCTTTCAAATTCAGTGGCCACCAGCCTATCTGTTAGAAATATTGCTTCCTTCGGACAAGCCTCCTCACATAAACCGCAAAAAATACATCGCAGCATGTTGATTTCATATTTTGCGGCATACCTTTCTTCCCGGTAAAGATTTTCTTCGCCCTTCTTGCGTTCCGCTGCCTGCATGGTGATGGCCTCAGCCGGACAAGCAACGGCGCACAGGCCACAGGCCGTGCAGCGTTCCGCACCTTGATCGTCGCGTTTCAAAACGTGCTGGCCGCGGTATACATCGCTGAAAACACGCGTCTTCTCTGGATATTTTATCGTTGTTTTTCTTTTAAAAAGGTGTTTTAGGGTAATCCATGCACCACCTAAAATAGCCGGGAGATAGATCTTTTCAGCAAAGGTCATCTCCTTCTTCACTACAACTTTTGATCTTCCACTTAAGGATTGCATAATACCTCCTTTTAATCCAACAAAATCATAACTATCCCTGTGACAACTAAATTGACGATCGCCAGCGGAATTAATCCTTTCCATCCTAAATTCATTAACTGATCATAGCGGAATCGCGGTAAGGTCCAACGTATCCACATAAAAAAGAAAATGAAGAAAAATATTTTGGTAAATAAGCCTATCGTTCCAATAATTGTGATCGCGTTCTGGCTTAATCCCAGGTCATTCATAAACGGAAAATTATACCCGCCGAAAAACAAGGTTGCCATCACCGCAGAGGAAGTAAACATATTGATATACTCAGCAAATAAATAAAAACCGAGCTTCATGCTGCTGTATTCAGTATGGTAGCCGCCGACAAGTTCTGTTTCAGTCTCGGGCAAATCAAAAGGCATACGATTGCATTCCGCAAAGGCACAAATAATAAATATCATAAATCCCACAGGCTGATAGACGATGTGCCACATGTTCCAATCACTTCCTACACCTCCACCTTGCATGGCTGCAATTTCTCTCATGCTTAAAGTTCCTGTGAGCATGATCAAGGCAATGATGGATAAACCCATAGCCAGTTCGTAGCTGATCATTTGTGCGGAAGCCCGAATGGCACCCAGTAGTGAGAACTTATTATTCGAGGCCCAGCCCCCGATCATAATGCCATACACACCAATGGATACAACAGCAAAAATATAGAGTATGCCAATGTTGATATCGGCAATCTGCAGGCTGTACAATGTTCCATTGATTTCCAGAGACTCGCCCCAGGGGATCACAACCCCCGCCATGAGAGCGGTGATCATAGCGATACACGGCCCCAGGATAAATAATGTTTTGTTTGAAACATTGGGAATGATCTCCTCCTTCATAAAAAATTTCACACCATCCGCCAATGGCTGAAGGATCCCGAAAGGTCCCGCCCTGTCAGGACCCACACGGTCCTGTATAAACGCAGCCACTTTTCGTTCAAAATAGGTAGAGTACATCGCGATCAGCAAAGTGATTCCAAAAACGGCAGATACGAGAATGAGCTTATAGATTACGTACTCATTCATGAAGGTGTATTGTTAGCTTCATTCAGTCTTTTTCCTTCCTGAAATTTTAATTGACGTTCGACATCCTGTTTTAATTTTTGCAGATCGATACGCTCATAATGGTTTTGTGCGATCACCGAACTACGATCGATATGGCGGGGGCCCTCGACGACCCAATCTTTCATATCCTTATGGTCGTATCTGCATGCATTACAAATAAATTCTTTCACTTCCCCGAATTGATCTTTGCGCCCCGTAACCCTAAGGACATCTTCGCCTTTGGTCCACAGCACAACTTTGCCCGAGCATTTCGCACAATCACGGTGAGCATCCAGGGGTTTGGTAAACCATACCCTGCTTTTAAAGCGGAATGTTTTGTCTGTCAGCGCGCCTACCGGACACACATCGATCATGTTTCCGGAAAAATCATTTTCAATGGCTTTTTCAATGTATGTGCTGATCTCGGCATGATCTCCGCGGTTTAAAATGCCGTGTACACGGTTATCGGTTATCTGGTCTGCCACATAAGTACACCGGTAACAGAGAATGCAACGGGTCATGTGAAGTTTGATCTTGTCACCGATGTCATGGGGTTCGAATGTTCTTCTTTCTTCCTCATAACGGGTCTTGGCCATTCCATGCTCATAGGCGAAATTCTGAAGATCGCATTCTCCGGCCTGGTCACAGATAGGGCAATCCAGCGGATGGTTTAATAATAAAAATTCCACCACTCCTTTACGTGCCTCAAGCACAGCGGGATTAGTAATGTTCTCCACCACCATCCCGTCCTGCGCGCTGGTAATGCATGATGGCACTAGCTTCGGCATCGGGCGTGGATCTTTTGCTGATCCGGCAGTAACCTTCACCAGGCATGCCCGGCATTTTCCGCCACTGTTTTTTAACGTAGAATAATAACACATCGCTGGCGGCACAATTTCGCCCCCGATCTGTCGTGCTGCCTGCAGAATGGTTGAACCTTCAGTAATTTCGGTCTCTATTCCATCTATCGTTACTTTTAACATCGCTTTAATTATTTTGCCACCATGACACTGAAACACAAAAAAGCTAACGCTTTATGATTTTCATTTCCTTTTTTGTGTGATGATGCCTGGTGGCCACCATGTTTTATTTCTTGAGCGTTATTTACAGACACATTTCAACCATTACCTTTTTTGTCACAAATAAACTAAGGCCAAAACTGTTTTTATTTTTTCATGCCTTCTCAACGGCATGAGTGTTTTGTGCCCCTGGTGGCAACTAGACTTCAACCATTGCTTTCTCGGAAACAAAGGGTTGTTTTTCAAAATGCTTCCGGTCTTTCACTTTTTCCGGATATTTAATGTGGAATTCAAATTCTTCCCTGAAATGCCTGATGGCGCTGGCTACCGGCCACGCTGCCGCATCACCCAGGGGACAAATTGTATTACCCTCGATATTCTTAGCCACATTTACGAGCAGGTCAATGTCGTGATAATGTCCATGACCATATTCAATCCTGTGAAGCACTTTTTCCATCCATCCGGTACCTTCGCGGCAAGGGCTGCACTGTCCGCAGGACTCATGGTGGTAAAATCGTGCAAAGGTCCACAAATTTCTAACAATACAAGCCGTTTCATCCAACACCACAAAGCCACCTGATCCCAGCATGGTTCCGGTCTGAAAGCCCCCATCGGCGAGAGATTCATAACTCATTAAGCGAGGTTCACCTTTCGCAGTTTTTAATATGAGGTTTGCGGGTAAAATGGGGACGGAAGAACCGCCAGCGATTACCGCCTTCATTTTTCTGCCTTTCCATATGCCGCCGCAATATTCATCTGAATAAATAAATTCTTCCACGGGCAGCCCCAATTCAATTTCATAGACACCTGGTTTGTTGATATGTCCGGATGCGGAAATCAATTTTGTGCCTGTGCTTTTTCCTACACCAATTTTCGCGTATTCATCCCCTCCCATATTCAGGATAAGCGGAACGGCCGCAATGGTTTCGACATTGTTTACAACGGTTGGGCAACCGTATAACCCCACAACCGCCGGGAAGGGTGGTTTGTTACGGGGATTGCCCCGTTTTCCTTCAAGGGATTCTATCTGGGCGGTTTCTTCACCGCAGATATAAGCACCTGCTCCGGGATGAACATAGAGTTCCAGGGAATAATCTGTCCCGAGTATATTCTTTCCCAGAAATCCTGCGGCACGCGCTTCTTCAATAGCCTGTTCAAGAATGGGAAAGATCCACCCAAACTCACCTCGCATGTAAATGTAGGATGTGCGGGCCCCTAAAGCGAAACTGGATACGATCATGCCTTCAATTAACGCATGAGGAATATATTCCATCAGGTATCGGTCCTTAAATGTGCCGGGCTCGCTTTCATCAGCATTGCAAACGAGATACCTTGGTTTTTCAGATTTTCGATCGAGGAAGCTCCACTTCATTCCGGTGGGGAAGCCCGCACCCCCTCTCCCGCGCAATCCGGATTTTTTTACTTCTTCAACTACCTGATCCGGAGTCATGGTCTTAATGGCTTTCTCCACGGAAGCATAACCCCCTTGTTTCCGGTATACATCAAAAGATTTTATACCGGGTACCTCAATATCTTTTAATAATAGTTTTTTTTCCATGTCACCTGGTTTGATGTGCGTGTTGTAAATTTTCCAAAATACCATCTAACTTTTCGCACGTCAGATCTTCTATATAATTCAAGCCGACCTGCATCATCGGGGCTGATCCACAGGAAGCCAGGCACTCAACTGTTTTTAATGTAAACATTCCATCAGGTGTAGTTTCGCCATCCTTAATACCAAGTTTATTTTCGAGGTACTCGATGATCTCATCGGCACCTCTGATGCCACAGGGCCCCGTACGACAAACTTCCAACAAGCATTTGCCGACAGGCCGCAGGTTGTACATGCTATAGAAGGAAGCCACCTCATACACCTCTATAGGTTTCAGCGTCAGGATGGAAGCCACGTAATCCATGGTGGCCGGACTGAGCCAACCACCAAATTCAGCTTGTGCTAAATGCAAAATCGGCAATAAAGCCGACTTATGCCTGCCTTCCGGGTAGCGTTTGATAATCTTTTGCACCAATGCCATGGTGGCATCAGAGAATATAATAGGTTCGGTCATCTTGCGTTCCAAAATATTTTATCATCGATGGGACGGACCGACGATTATCCATCCTTCACATCCATCCCACTTGCTTTTTTTCATTGCCAATTGATTCTCACGCGTCTAATTCACCGGCGATCACATTCATGCTGCTCATCGTGAGAATGGCATCTGAAATATTAGTGCCTTTTATCATTTCCGCATACGCCTGATAATAAATAAAACAGGGTCTTCTAAAATGTAACCTGAATGGTGTACGCCCCCCATCACTGATCAGATAAAATCCGAGTTCACCATTTCCGCCCTCCACACAATGATACACTTCGCCTTTGGGAACATCATTTTCACCCATTACTATCTTAAAGTGGTAGATCAATGCCTCCATATTATTATACACATCCTCCTTTGGCGGAAGATAAAAATCCGGGACATTGGGGGAGAAGAAGGGTCCATCCGGCAGTTTATCAAGCGCTTGTCGAATGATCTTCATGCTTTCCCACATTTCTTCCTGCCGCACCATAAACCGGTCATAGGTATCACCGTTTAGCCCTACCGGTATAATGAAATCAAAATCTTCGTAACTGCTATAAGGATTCATGACGCGAACGTCGTAATCAACGCCAGCAGCTCTCAGGTTTGGCCCGGAGAAACTATAATTTAAGGCGCGTTCCGCCGATATAGGACCCGCACCAATGGTACGATCCATAAAAATTCTGTTGCGTTTTACCAGGTTCTCAAACTCTTTTAGTGCAACCGGATATTCCTTTAAAAACTTATCGAGTTTTGCCCAGGCTGTATCAGAAAAATCGCGTTCAAAACCACCAATCCTTCCGATATTGGTAGTTAGCCGCGCGCCACAGATCTCTTCATATATTTCGTAGATCAATTCGCGGAACTGGAACAAATA
>JAYSOP010000168.1:0-1685 GCA_043722905.1 Chryseolinea sp. | reverse complement strand
TTCCAACCTTCTATCCTGCGCAATAAAAGATCGGCAGAATCTGGTTGTTGATCCAGATCATATAGTGAAACAAGGTTTTGCGCGGCACTGACGTAAATGTCTGAGGATATCTGCTCCTTTGGAGAAGAGAGGATTTCACCGTACAATGATTTTGATTTTTTCCACATCCCCTGTTGGGCATAAAAAGCCGCCAGGTTGCTGATGGAAAGTATGATTTCTTTATCGTTGGGTTTGTAGACCTCCTTTTTCAATTCTACTGTTCGGGCGAGTAGTTTTTCAGCTTTGTCATAATCCCTGGCTTTCCAGTAGGCTGTGCCCAGATCATTCAGGATAGTGAGATAATTTTCATTGTAAATTCCCAGATCGGAAATCGCAGACCGTTCAGCATTCTCCAGCAGGCTGACGGTTTTTCGCCAATCTTTTGCCCAAAAAATCTGTGTGCTGTCGTAATATAACTGCCAGGTGTGGCTTTCTTGTGCATCAGCTGACCAGGTAAGGACAGTAAAAAACATTGACCAATTCAGTACTTTCACAGCTAATAGGTTATCAGGTATCAATTACCCTAATCCATTACAATGCCAATTGCCGCTTTGGACAGGGAAATGGGTACAGCGAAGCGGCTGTAGACTGATTTCTACGTTAAAAAGGGCCATTACCGGAAATAACTTCTACACTTTACACAATATGGAAGATACAAAGAAAAGATGTAGCTGGTGTCTGAAATTCGATGAGTATATCCGCTATCACGATGAAGAATGGGGGAAGCCGGTTTTTCAAGATCATATCCATTTTGAGTTTCTGATACTGGAAGGGGCACAGGCAGGTTTGAGCTGGTCCATGATTCTGAAAAAACGAGAGGGATACCGGAAAGCGTTTGCTGATTTTGATCCCGTTAAAGTTTCACGGTTTACACCCTCCCGGATAGAAAAGATCTTATTGAATCCCGGCATTGTACGGAATAGATTGAAGGTGAATGCCGCAGTAAACAATGCCACGCGTTTTTTAGAAGTTCAAAAGGAATTCGGGTCTTTCAGTTCTTATATCTGGAATTTTGTCGGGGGCAAGCCCATCATCAACCGATGGAAAGACCTTAGCCAGATCCCGGCGACGACCGCGGAATCCGATGCCCTAAGCAAGGATCTCATCAAACGGGGTTTCAAATTCGTTGGAAGCACGGTAATGTATGCACATATGCAGGCCTGCGGCCTTGTGAATGACCATTTAGTCGATTGCTGGCGGTACAAGGACGTGCTGAGAGCGGGTCCGGCGCAATCAACCAAAAAATGATTTCTTGACGGAGTAATCAAGGTCCTGTGGCACAATTTTTTTATAATAACAAATGCATATTTGATGTTGTTATTTTATTGAAAAGCAGCTTAACCGTGTGTAAGACATATTGAATACGAATAGATTTTGAAAATTTTATAGCAATCTAGAATTGCTAAAAGTGGGGTTTATTAACGAAAAAAACCTCGGAAGTCGTCCGAGGTTTTTTCATTTATAGTGGTCTATCGCCATTAAAATTCCTGGTCTAAAATCTACCAGGTCTAGTATGACCCGAACCCTCTTTAACGAATCCCCATTGTTTATCCAACCCTCACAGCAGTACAGCAGTTCCCCGTGTTCGCTTATTTAGGCTCTTCCTTATCCTACTTTCAAAATATAACCATTGCGATTGTGTCGAT
>JAYSOP010000167.1:0-2663 GCA_043722905.1 Chryseolinea sp. | reverse complement strand
GGAATTATTTGAATCTGAAAACCTTTGCCATACTTTCTTAATCTCTCCGACAACTTCTGAAGAACGAATCCGTCGGATCGACGACGCAACAAGTGGGTTTGTGTATGCTGTCTCCGCGTCGAGCACAACAGGCGCAAAGGTAGGCTTTAACCAGGACCAGATAAGTTATTTTGAACGCTTGCAAAAAATGAAGCTCACCAACCCCTGTCTGATCGGTTTTGGTATTTCAGATCATGAAACCTTTTCGAAAGCATCTGAGTATGGCGCAGGGGCTATTGTAGGTAGCGCCTTCATCAATTTATTGAAAACATCGTCGGATCATAAAAAAGATATTAGCCAATTCGTTGCAGGTTTAAAAGGCAATGGCATGGTGAAGGTATAAGGATATAAGGATATAAGGAATAGTGCGGCTGATTTTAAGGAACCAGTAATAATCAATTGCCACTAGCTTCAGCTAGTGGATTTCTGAGGCTCACACAAAACCGGGGCTTTAGCCCAATGATAAAAGGAAAACATACCGATTTTTAGTGATTAAGTAAAAGATCCGGCACAGTTTCATCTACATTGAGATTAAAACCTCTCCGTTTAAAATCGAGCGAGTGGGCCAGTGGCTTTCTTGATTCTTTGCTCTCATCCAATCTTTCTCTCGTGGAGATTCCGGCAATCTGCGATAAGGCCTGACTTAACAAAGTTTCACGGGTGTCGCCCAAAGGATACAAAATCAAATCGTTGTCCTTATGCAAAACATTGGGTTCAAAACCGGTGCTATATTCAGACTGATTCAGGCTGTTAAAAACTTTAACCACAATGGGTTGAATTCCCCAGGTATTTTTACTGTCTTTTTCCTCAAAAAGCGAAATGGAACCCACATTTTTTCCGTATGTCCTATCGCCGATTAAAAAAACATCCATATAAGGTTTAAGAGCGTTAATGATCAATTCACTGGCGGACGCAGTGCGCGAGCTGGTCAACACATAAACCCTTCCACCCGATAATTGATTTCCGATATTATTTATTTTGCTCGTGTATTTGCTCACAAGAAAATCTTCACCCAATGACCTATCCCCTAAAATCGATTCCTTAACTTTTGAATTGTATTCCCTTTTCAGAAAAACTTTGCTGTTGTCCACTCCGGTGCCCACCAGACTTGCCAGATTTTTGGCCGATGTTTCTGAGCCTCCACTATTGAATCTCAGATCCAGAATAAGATCGGTTATCGATTCACTTTTAAAGATTGAAAATATGGCGTCCATTTCTGCATCGTATTTACCCTGTTCATCGTCCGTTCCCGTAGCAAAAAAATTGTACACAAAGTATCCTATTTTTTTATCCCCCGCTGGGATAATACTATGCAGATAATTGGGATCTTCCGCGTATTGGATTGACGATAATGAGATGGTTTTCACAGCCCCGAAGCCTTCTTCGTCCGTCATAATGGGTTTGTACTGAATCGAATGATCCTCGGCGATCGACTCAAGCAGTTCTTTATAATTACCAACGGTAATTTGCTGACCATTGATGTGTGTTATTATATCACCACGGTTTAACCCCGCGCTTGAAGCGGGTGATTCTGGTTTCGTATACAGGATCTGAAGAAGGACTTGGTCACTGGATTCTTTTTCCCTGTAAAGAACATATTCATACCCCGCTTCCCTGGAAATTCCTTGCAGACTATTGAGAAGTTCCTCGTAGTCATTTTGAATCCAGGAAAAGCGGTCCTCGGAATACAGTAGCGACTTGAAAAAGGATTCAGGATCCATAGTTTTATCAGGAGCTGACGGCAATTTATTATTCCATAGGTACCAATATTCCATGTTTTCCTGGATCCAGGAATTAACATAGTTATTGGCTTCATTGGTAATAGTCGAAACTGGTTTGGGATCTTCCTGTTGACAGGAAATCAAAAGGGCGACAGTGAGAATAATCACACTGAAGAAAGGGTTAAGAATCCCGTTACTATATTTTAATTTGATCATTATTCCACATTTATACCTGGCGACTGGTTGATTCGAATGCAACCGTTGCCGGTTTCGAATCGTATCAGCATAATGTCCGAAGGTGTTTTTGGCTAAAAAAGTTCCTCAAGTGTTCTTTGCAGGTGATGGGAAACTCCCTGGCTGTTTTTTTTGTTCTGATGAAAACCATAAGTTATGGCACATGCCTCTTTTTCAAGTCTTGTGAAAAGTGAAAAACCAACGCTGGTAGACTTTTACGCGGACTGGTGCGGGCCCTGCAAGATGATGAAACCAATATTGGAAGAACTGAAAAATCAGTTGGGAGATCAGGCTAAAATTATCAAGATTGATGTAGACAAAAACCAAACGCTGGCCAATATTTACCAGGTAAAAGGTGTTCCAACGCTTGCCCTGTTTAAAAATGGTGAACTAAAATGGAAACAAGCCGGTGTTGTGCAGGTTGAATACCTGAAAAGGATCATCGAACAGTTTAGCTAACTTAAGGTTTTAAAATCTGCCATTAAATCAAGTTTTTAAAGCAGCGGATTTTAACGCAGCGACTTATCAAATTGTGCCCCGGTCTATCCATATATGTAGCGTTTAAAGATATTCTCCAATTCTTTGTAAAAGAGGGGCTCGTTCGTTTCAGAAATGGCAGCGCTGTCTGTATCCCTTATCTGGTCAATCAGGCCCTGATAATGATTTGTA
>JAYSOP010000166.1:0-2017 GCA_043722905.1 Chryseolinea sp. | reverse complement strand
ACCGTAAAAATTTTGATTACCTGATTCTGCTCCGTATTAACCAGGCCGAGAAAAGTATTCTGCAAATACTCGAGCCGTTGAGAACTAAACTGAGAATGTTGTAGCAATGAGGCAATGTCACGTATGATGATGGTAAGTCTTTCATTTTCCAACTTGTTGAACTCTGGTATCCTTATCAAAGAGCTGACAACACGTTGTTTTTCGGTTATTGTTTGGTGAAGTATCATGACATTTTCCTGTAACTGCGCAATGCCAAGCAAAAGATCTTGCTTTAGGGACTTTTGAGAGATCAATGATTTACTCACGTGGTTCACTCTTCTGTTCATACTTTCAATCAAATCCGCATCACCATCAATCCTGGTTTCGAGGATTGCCAAAAAAACATCCAGGCCATGACCCTTGGTTTCAGCGTTCATCGTTTTAAGTCTGCGAACCGTTTCGGCGAAGGTTTTAACATCCCCCTGTCTATAGGTGAATAAAATATTGCTTTTCAGGATGAAAGTCACATTTTGAACGGAAATCTCAACATCGGTTGAAGCAAATCCAAGATTAATTTCGATAGTCTCTTCCGTCTCAAAAAAACGCGAGCTGCTTTCGATCTCCTGAATTTCCTGCGAAGTAAAAAATTCGATTTTAAAATTCTTTTCCACGAATTCTCTTTCCTGCGACGTCGGAGTCTGGAGGTCTAACCAAATAGTATTGCGATACTTTACAATGTCCTCCAGCGCAGGGTTTTTGTACTGTTCAATTTTGCCGTTGTTAATCGTATAAACCCGTATCATGCAGCCTGCAATTTATTATCATTTGTTTAGACGCAGATCAGCCGTACAACTTGCGCATAAAAAAACCTTCCTGGACATTCAGAAAGGTTTCAACACTTAAATCTGCGAATACGAATGATTAATTTTCATCGTTCTCGGCTTCAGCCTTTTCTAATTCCTCATCAATTATCTTCTCTATCAGCGCCCGCTGGCGCTCATTCACGGTTTTATCCACTTTCGCTTGTTTTTTCATGTATCGCAACATGGCATTTTTCTTAATTTCATAGGCCATGAAAACCGTATATTTTTTATCCGTCTCATCGAAAAATTTTTGTTCACCAATTTTCCGAAGATCAGCGAGATCCGTATTCATTACCTCTCGTACAAGGCTTTGAAATTTATCCGCCACATCGGCGGCATCGGCATTTTCGGTTTGCCCCAGGTACTGATCAGCGACCTGTTTCATGGTCGTATTTACCTGGCCTGCCAATTGAGCTTTTGCTTCAATATCTGCTTTTCCCCTGGCAATGTTGTCCTTAATGCTTTCTCCTTTACCGGACGCCCGGAAAAATCGGTTGTTTGATTCATACGCGTTTCCCTGAAATGGTTCTTTTACTTTTTTTCCCAAGGGGCCTGGTGAACAAGCGCCGATAAAAAGCAAGGATAAGAATAGGATGTGAGGTTTCATTTCGAAATTTATGATGATACAATGTCGGAAGATGATTGTCTTTTTTTAAAAGGACTTTCAGGTTCGAATTACGAAAAATTGTGCCATTCTTTTTTCATGAACCGGATTTAATGTTTCAAGCATGCTTTTTGCCCTTTTCTTAAAAAATCCGTGTTAATTTAGTCAAAACGAACAATTACCTGCCAACGAAAAGCCCATTGCCAGTGGATTTTAAACTGGCTGATACCTGCCTGCCGCAGAATGTCAATCAAATCTTTTTTTCTAAAGGCCCTCAGAACTGATTGGGGAGCATCATTTCTAACCATTTTCGATCTTGACCATAACTGGGTAAGCCATTTAATTGCATAATAGGCAAACCAATGCCGATGAATATCATTAATGATTAGCCCGACCGTAGTTTGCAATCTTAATTGTCTGAAAAATAAAACTAGCTGATCGCTGGTAAAGTGATGAAAAAATAATGTTCCTGTAACAATATCAAATCTCCGGCTTTTAAATTCTTCCGAAAAAATATCCAGCTTTTCATATTTTATATCATAGGTCGGCAGTGTGTGTGCCCTTGCGTAAT
>JAYSOP010000165.1:0-7056 GCA_043722905.1 Chryseolinea sp. | reverse complement strand
CCAACTTAAGTTATCTCTCGAGGACAGGCATAAGTTTTCCATTGACATCATTATTATTTACGGAAAGGTGAGTGACATAAATCCCGATGACAGCACTTGGCTTCAATCTATGCCTGGAATAAAACTATTATTTCACAAAGACCTTCATGCGAAATGTTATTTCAACGAAAAAGAAGCAATAATCACGTCGATGAATTTGTATATGTTCTCTCAGCAGAACAACGTTGAGATGGGAATTTATATAACTAAGGAAAAAGATGAAGACCTTTATAAGCAAGTTGCCAATGAAGTGGAACGGATAAAGAGAGGTAGTGAACATAGAACTATTTCCGTTCAAAAGGTTGAATCCATCAGTTTGGAAAAGGAAAAGGTCCAAAAGATGGCACCGAAGGAAGTCACCAAACTGAATGGAAACAACACAGGTTACTGCATCAGAACGGGAATAGAGATACCTTTTAATATCGAGAAACCGATGAGCTTTGAAGCTTACAAGGCATGGAAGAAGGCGGGTGAGTTGGAATGTGCAGAAAAATTTTGCCATTTCTCTGGCGAACCATCAGGCGGTGAAACGAGCGTAGCGAAACCAATCCTGAAAAAGAACTGGAAAAAGGCGAAAGAAACGTTCGATTTGTAGACCAAAATCACCATGAAACAAATCATACTCTTATTCACAGTGAGTTTAGCACTAAGTATAAACTCTCAGGCACAAACAGTTTCTTGCGATGATTTATTAGAGTTTATTGAGGACAAGGGATACCTACAAGGGACTGTGTCAAATTATACGATGAATTCATCCTGGCTATACAAGGTTACCGCTTATAATTACGAATATGAGGTGTATGTTGTTGCAGAAATCAAAAAAAGCGAATTCAGTAGTCAGACCACCACGTACATCTTCTGCGGCATCCCTTCAAGGAACTGGTCAAATTTCAAAAACGGTGGATACGGAGACTCTGAATCGTATGGAGACAGGTTCCATAAATACATAATGGATTATCAATGTGCTTGCGATTGATTAATGTGAATCGCCTTTCAATTTACAGATTCGATGAAGGTATTGATCATGTCTGTAAGAGGCAAGCTTTAGCGGTTTCCCATCCCGGCGGTCCGCCACATCTGCCGATTTTGATTTTCTGATTGTCTCCAATAACCTGCGCCAGCAATGGGTCCACCCATTCCAATCTGCTCAGGTTTTATTAAACCACTTGTGGAAATTGTCTAGAGGGGGGATTTTCGTTAAAGTCCTAGGGGTGGGTCGTGAAGCATATCTTTCGGGTAATTCTCCAGGTCAATAGTGAAGCCCTCCGCTGAAGTTTGATTCACTGTTGTAAATACTTCACTGTCAGGCTCAAAATCACATGAGCTTAATGCACAAATCAGGCAGAAGAAGCATATGCGGGTATAGGGTGTCATTCAGGCTAGGTTGAAGAACGAAGATAATAAAGAATCTTCTTTTATGGAGTCTGCCGACTGTCGAACATTGACTTCACCCTTCTCGCCACTACGATGCTATATAATGAATCGAGGAATGAATTTATCAAACATTTTCATTTTGGCGAACAAGGGTTTTTTTTTATAGCTTAAATTATTAAGCTATATCTATATAAGGCACTTTGACTGCATCTATCTTGTAAATACTCGCGGGGGTTTCAAACGGGTTCTTAAAAAAGGCAAGTTGCCGCATGCGCTGGCTGTGAACAGATTCCAATTTTACATATGTCCGGTTCATTTTAAATCGGTAGCTTAGATCTAAAATAACCTTCCGCCCGAAACAAATATGGCGAATCAGGCAATTGAATAACATCCGTTTTCCGATGACAAAAATTCCGATCTTAATTCTCTGCATTTGCAGTCTTCACGCGTCTGCTCAAACGGATTCTCTTAAAGCGATAGAAGAAATCACGGCATTCCGGGAAACACTGAATGAAGAGTATAAGGATCAGCTTAAATCCCCACTAAACCCGGATGACTTCGGGAAATTCCAGGGGCATGACTTCTTTCCGGTTGACCTGGATTATCGCGTAGGGGCAACGCTTACGGTCACCGAAGGCACTCCGTTCTTTGCAATGAAAACGACCACTTCCCGGCTAAGCACGGAACGAATTTATGGTTACGTCACCTTCACCCTCGCCGGAAGAGAATTTCGCCTTCCGGCGTACCAGTCAAAGGACCTGATGAATAAGAAAGAATATGCTGACTACCTTTTCTTTCCATTTGCAGACGAGACTAACGGCACGCAAACATATGGCGGAGGACGCTACATCGACATGCGAATTCCAAAGGAAGGTGGCAACCTAGTCATTGATTTTAACATGGCGTACAACCCTTATTGTGCATATAGTTCGCGGTTTTCTTGTCCGCTGGTGCCGGCCGAAAATCAGATGGATATCGAAGTGCCCGTCGGAGTAAAGTATGATCAGAAGGAGAAAAGCCAAACACCTGACCTGATGACGAGCGGTCCTGACACTTTTACGGAGGTTGAAAATCAGCCGGAATTTCCCGGCGGATACGAGGCGATGATGAAGTTCATCGGCAAAAATTTGATCTATCCGAGGGCTGCGGTCAAGAAAAAAATCGAGGGTGTCGTCTATATTCAATTTATTATCGGGCGGGACGGTTCAGTTTCTGATGTTACTACGATCAGAGGGTTTTCCACAGAATGTGATTTGGAGGCGGAAAGAGTTATTTCCCTCATGCCGAAATGGAAGCCGGGCCGACTCAAAGGAGAAAACGTATCTGTGAGGTTTGTTATGCCAATCAAGTTCAAAGGCCGGCCTGCGTGGAAAAAGGCGGCGGGAAATTGATTAAGTTTAGTTTATTGAGACGTCAGATGTCGTGACAAAAATATAGTCTGCACGATCACTCCACAACTGTCACCTTCTCCAAATCAGTATTTGCATTAATCACCGGAAAATACATCAGTGAAACCTGCGCCGGGTTGATGTGATACTTACCGGTAAAGCGCGGGAGCAATTGCACCTGGAACACGTATGTTCCTTCGGTCATATTCTCGCAGAAGATCACGGTCCTGTCTTTGAAATACTCGCGGTGGGTTTCAATGGGATTATCGGACTGGCGTTTATCTGCATAGCTGCAGCCTCCGGGGATCGGTATCTCAATCATCACATACTCCAGTTTGGAATCGCGTTTCACTTCAACGGTGGCTTCCAGGATGGCGGGCTCACCTGCCTTCAATGATCCCTCGTTCAACGTGGTCTTGATCTTAAAGGCATCAGTTCCTGCCTGTGCCGTGGTCACTCTTTCTTCTGTGTATTGCATGCAGTATAAGGGCAGCCCTGTTTCTTTACGTACCTGCAATTCTTCTCCTTCCGTCAGTTCGATGTTGTAAGGAAACTTCTTTATTTCCTCATTCATTTTTCCGCTCAGGGAGACGGAGGCGGGCACCTTCTTCATACTGCCCTGTGCGATAAGGTCTGGTAAAATACTCATGAGCACACTCGATGCTTCATAGGTATTCCAGCCTCCCTTTCTGCGCAAGGAGATAAAATACATCTGCATGGCCATGTTCAGGTCTCTTAGCGTACTGTCGCGTTTAACGATGCGGTACGCAATTGCATTGCTCGGAAGATCCGCTGCATGCCAGTACCGTGAAGGTAGACCATCGCTGAAGTACACTTCATTGAGAATGGTCTGCTTCTTGTAACGAAGCAGCGAATGGGCAACGAAAGGAAGGTTTTGCAACTGGCGGATTTCCATCAGCAACAGCTTGTCAGTGAGGGACGAATAATGCGTGTAGCCATAAAGCGTTCGATGCACGGCCGACAATGAGTCGCTGTATCGAATCTGGCCATCCAGTGTGTTGACATAGCTCGCATAATTTATTTTTTCTGCATCCCAGGTGGCCAGCGCGTGAATGATTTGCAAATCGGACAAGGATACCTGTTTGAGAAAGTCATATTTGTAAGTGGCTTTCCGCGTTAGGTTTTCCAGATCGAGGTCAACATCATACCCTGCATCCTTTGCGGCTTTGAGGGCACGCAGGATGTGTCCCGACATCCAGTAAGAGGTGTTGAGCGATACATCCCACCATGACCAAAGAAACGCACTGTTTTGATTTTTCAGGAGGCGCTGGATGATCTTGTTTACATCTTTGTCATGCCTGAATGGTTTGCTCTCATACTTCATAAGCAATTTATAGTTCAGCAATCCGATAAGCTTTGATGCAAGCTGCTCGTTGCAGTCGAACCTGTAGTGAAGCAGGTACTGCACATCGCCCGCGTATAAATCCAACTGGTTATCAAGAATCTGCACCTTCACTACTTCGCCTTTTTTGGCTTGCAGGTGAAGCTCATCATTATTGATGAGCATCGATAAGGTGCCATTTGCACGCAACGTTCCCTGTTCAACAATGGGAACTTTGCGTTCCTCACCGTCAAAATATCCGTCGTCGCGGGTAAAGGAGTAGCTGGTGGTTATGGTATCGGATGTAGCCACTATGGTAGCTAGTTTCTCTGTGTGGTAACTGTCAAAAGTAAGTTCATTCTCCAGCGTGGTCGAGCCGGTCCATTTCGTTCTGCCGCGTATTGTTTTATCAGCAGTGTAGTTGAGCACTTTCCCAATAAAATCAGATGAATCGCCTACGGTCAAAAATTGAGGTACATGAAGTTCCGCCATGAGCGGCTTGTACGACTTGATGCTCTTTCGCGCGGTTCCGGTTTGCAGTCGCGGGTTCATGCCGTACACCACTGCATCCCAACGGGTAATGTCGTCGGGAAAAGTGACTGTAAATTTAGACCTGCCATGACGATCGGTGAACAAGCGCGGTTCCCAAAAGCCCACATCTGAAAATTGTGACCGTATAGTATTGAATGTTAACAGGTCCTCATACAACATCAGCTCTGCCTCACGGCTTTGTTCCTCGCGTGGTTCTTTTGCCGTTTCAAAATTATCTTCCGTATCTTCCTCTTGCGTAATCATTACTCCGGCAGCCCGTCCGCTTAGTGACGACAGACCTCTTATGGCAAGGGAGGCTGACACAAGGTGACGTTGCTCTGCCCCATATCCAACAACAACAACTTCCTGCAATGCCATCACATCTTCTTCCATCACAATGGAGATTTCGGAGCCGGGCCGTACTTCAATTTCTCTCGTCTTGAATCCGATGAAGCTGACTACAAGGGTCGAAGGGTCTTCGGGAATATTAAGAATAAAATTTCCGTTGACATCAGTCACGGTGCCGATAATGGTACCTTTAACAAAAATACTAGCCCCGGGTAGTCCCGTGTTCATTTCATCAAAAATGCTACCGTGTACATTGCCAATATCGTGACGCGCGCTCCTGAAAGTGAAAATCCTGGCAGGAACCGTTGCAGAACGGAAACAATTACTGGTAATATTTAGCCAAGCCCTAGACATTGAATCGGCATCATGAAGTTTCTGATATTTCATATCTGCAACCACGTTAATGTAGGACTGTATGTTAAGGCTATCCATCGTCAAATAGCTGCCATTGTTGTAAAGAACGATGGCGTGATGAAGTCCACGCGGTATGGTGAAGTAATCGTCTTTGTTTGTATAAACCTTGCACGGCGATACAACTGTGTTTGTTTTGCAGTTCTGGAAAAGTAAAGAAGCCACGCCAGACTGCTCTTGCTCGAATGGCAGCAGCACCTTCAGACGGCAAGCATAGTCAACAAGATCAACAACCCGCGGATGCCACCTTTCAGGGAAGTAGGATTCCTGTTTCAACAGAATCTCTTTGTTTATCGCCAAATCGTTGATCGAACTCATTGGCCTGATCAATAAATCCGTGAGTTGATCGGGAAGTAGTTTGGGTGCTTCCGTTTTGTATACGATGTTATCTTCAAACACGTATGAAAATCCTCCGGCATGCTTGTACGTGGTTTGAAGTTGGCCATATTCGTTATAGGTTTGTACGCCAGGTAGAACAGGCCCGACAACAATTTTACGTCCACCGCTTCTGCCGGCTGACAGTGCCACAAATTGTTTCCCTGTAACGAGATAGGCCGGATGGTTTGTTTCAGTAAATGCAGTGAGATACTGTGTATGTCGGTTGGTCTCAGTTCCCGTGAATTTCCACCTGACATACTGCCGTCTTCGTGTCTTCACAATTTCCGGAGCAATGTGGTGAACCCTGACATCCTTCGGTAAGTGATCGAGGTCAATACTGAATATTGTTTTCTTGCCAGCGTCGAAACACATCGAATCCAGTATTAATACGCGGTCGTGGAGGCGAAGGGTAACCTGTTTTTGTTTCTCGGGTTCGACATAAAGTGAATACGCATTAAGGTGCTCAGTCCATGAATAATAAACAGGTATTCGGCCGACCTCTATGACATAAACGTTTTTCGCTGTTCCATCCTTCATCACGTAAGCAGCGAATTGTGTACTGTCAGTAATATCCAGCTGATGAGAAAACATTTTCTTGCCGGGATAACTAAACTGGTAGTACTTCATAGTATCCAGCCTGGCGCGCATTGCCCACTTCTCATAGTGCAGGTCGAGTATGGCAGTGCGCTTGTTTACCTCGTTCTTGCGATACGTAGCTTGGATTGACCGCGTCATCGAAGTACTTCGATGATAAGGAAGATCAGGCAGGTAGTAGTTTAACCTGGCAGTTGTGGCCAGCGCTGTAAGGTCCACACCGCTGACAGCGTTTCCTTCATCATCCGTCACCTCAATAGTGGCATCAACCTTCTGCCCCGGGTAAACACGGTCAGGCACATGAAAGGCAATATCGAGTGACCCTTCCAGAAATTCAAATTGCTTGCTTGTGATTTGCTCCGATCCTCCAAACGAATACAGCAATTCAACATAATACGACTGACTTCGGTCTTCAACTTCAGATTTGAATTCGATCTCTGCGCCGAACCCTTTCTCCAGCAATGTGCTTCCCTGGTATATGAACCAGGAAACTTGTATTTTCTGCGGATTGTCAATGGAAATATTGAAACTGTCTTTTTTGATTCCTCCAAGGAAGTTTATCTTAGGCAACATTTCCGCCATCCTTATTGTTCTTGAAACAAGCTCGCTTTGGAACCGCATGGATGATGTGGCGGGGTTTATCTTTTCTTT
>JAYSOP010000164.1:0-3635 GCA_043722905.1 Chryseolinea sp. | reverse complement strand
CTGCCACCCCTCACTACCTTTTTAGGAGGTATGCGTGCGTCATAAGCGCTGCTTTCAGGATTGGTCCTCTCGTCTATGTATTGCGGATTCAAATCCCAGACAGTGGGAACAGAAGCCGGATTGAAATCATCCAAACACCATTCTGATGCATTACCTGCCATATCAAACAGCCCAAAATCGTTCGGGAAATAAGATTGCACCGGAGATGAGTAAGCAAATCCGTCGTCGTAAAAATTTCCTCGTCCAGGCTTAAAGTTTGCCAGCATACATCCTTTTGAGTTCCTTATATAAGGATTACCCCACGGATATTTTGCCATGTCACGGCCACCACGGGAAGCATACTCCCATTCCGCCTCAGAAGGCAACCGGAATTCGGGCATCGGAAAATCGCCAATGCTTTTTCTGTAATCATTGAGATAAGCTGTTCTCCACTTTCCGAAAAAGACCGCCGCGTCCCATTTCACTCCTACAACCGGATAATCATCGTAGCCCGGATGCCAGTAATAATAATCCTGAATTGGATCACCCATATGGTGAGCAAAATCCTTCACCCACACGGTCGTATCAGGATAGTACTCTTGGCGGAAAGCTTCCGGATCAATGGGTTCAAACCCCTCTATCGTTCCGGCGTCCACTAAAAAGAAATTGGTAAACTGGCGATACTCATTATTAGTGATCTCAGTATCATCCATAAAGAACGAACTGATGGTTACCTGCTTATTGAAATTGATCTGTGTAGACGCAGGATCCTCATCCGCCTGGCCCATGTGGAATGTTCCCGCAGGGATGGGAACCATTCCATAAGGAATCGTCATCACCCAACCTTCCCGCCCGGGAACGCCGACTAGCTCACCCTGGTCTCCGCCGCCTTTGCCTCCCAAGCCAAGCAGCCCACAGGCGCTGGCTAAGGCACCTGCCATGACTAAGACTAATTTAGAAGAAACAGATCTATTCATATTGATTGAATGATTACAGACTCGAATGATCACAGACTCGAAAGTTAACTTTATCTTTTTATATTAAAATGACTACCAAATTCCACAATTTCCCCCTAAAACCCAAATTTACTGCCGCTTAATGCCGGTACCGGGGCGTCCGAACGACTTTTTTGCCGCTGGTCACCCCCGGCAGTTGATAACTTAATAACAGTTCATGTGAAAAATTTTCTTTGGCCTCCTGGTCTTTTACAACCACGTCAATAGCATATCCCAGCCGCAACGACTGATCCTTCAGGAAACTATAACCCAACAGCACATTAGCAGCCTCGGATTGTCTAAACGATAAACCTGCCCACATCTTATCTTTCAGTGTGGCAATTACACCTAAATCAAAAGAATATTCTTTAAAATCTGTTTTTACAAGGATAGTAGGGGTCAACATAAGGTCAAAATTAACCTCGTAATAATATCCGGCTGTGAAATTCATATGGTTTTCCAGCGCGTTCCGGGATTGATTAATGCCAAAATCAAATTCTGCTTTTGTCAGGTGATTGATTCCAGCCCCGAGGTAATATTTTTCAGAACGGTAAAACAATCCGAAGCCAACATCTGGTCTGATCTGAGATTCCTTCCCGCTTTTGCCACTGAGTAAGGGGTCATCTGGATGTATGGCCCTGTATTGATCGTAGTTAAGGGACTGTGAGTAAAATCCCACTTTTACAGCAAAGCTTAATTTTGATTCCTTTAGACCCAAATGGTAAGCATACATCGCGTGGGCTTCCTGATTATTTTGGGGTCCGAGTTTATCGTTGACAACATAAACCCCTAATCCGCTCTTCAACTTATAGATAGGAGTGGTAAAACTTATTAGCTGAGTAGTCGGAGCCCCCCCGTCATTAAAACTTGATTCGTAACCTAACCACTGGCTGCGATGCATCGCGGTAAGTTGGGTCACGCCTTCTACGCCTGCAAATGCCGGAGTGATGTACAGGTTGTTGAACATATACTGAGTGAATTGCGGATCCTGCTGTGCGTGAGAAGCCACGCCAGATACCACAATCAACAAAGTATAAAAAGTGCGCTGCAGCATTATAGGTTAAAAAATAGGATTTAAAGTAAGCGTTTTTTTATGATACTTTCAATAGGATGTAATTAAAGTGTAATAAAATAGCGCACATTGTAAAATCCAATGGATGAACGGGTTATTTAATCCCGTTCGCTTTCTTGATATAAAGTTCCAGGGCCCCGGTCATTGATGGTGCATTTGGCAATGGCGCCTCAATATCAAGGATAAGCCCGGCATCCCGCACTGCTTTAGCCGTTGTAGGACCGAACGCTGCAATGCGTGTGTTATTTTGCTTGAATTCAGGAAAATTTACATATAGAGAGTTGATACCCGACGGGCTGAAGAATGCTACGATATCATAAAACACTTCTTTCAGATCGGAGAGATCGGAAGCTACTGTGTGGTATATGATCGCTTCTGTATAATGATAACCGTTGTCTTTCAGATAATCAGGAATATCATTTTTTCGGATATCAGAACAGGGGAAAAGATATTTTTCGTTTTTATGTTTCTTCAACATATCCAATAATTCCTGAGCTGTTTTTAATCCCGTAAATATTTTTCGTTTACGGATCACAATATACTTCTGTAGATAATTCGAAGTTTGCTCCGAAATACAAAAATATTTCATCTCAGGAGGCATCTCCACTTTCAACTCCTGACAGATATGGAAAAAATGATCAACAGCATTTCTGCTGGTAAAAATTATGGCAGTGTGATTCAAAATATCAATCTTCTGCTTTCGGAATTCCTTAACCGGTACGGGTTCAACCTGAATAAAAGGCCGAAAATCAATTTTAACATTGAATTTCTCAGACAATTTTAAATAGGGAGAATTTGCATCAGAAGGAGCCTCTTGGGTTACCAGGATGCTCTTCACTTTCCGCATCCTGTCAGTAGCAATTTCACTCATATCAGCTCGTAACGTAATCTAGTAGGCTATTGGAACAGTACCTTAACCGTAATTAACAACGGTATTATTTCGGTTGCACAAATGTACGAAAATAAATGAAACAAGGAATGTTCACTGCGGCCACTTAATTTAAAAAAGGCCACACCAATCCATGCAATCGACACTATTATCACAAAGGAAAGGAACACCACAAAAAAATCCTCGCTGTCTCCGCGCACAGTGAAGTATATGAACAAGAAAATTGTAGCTGCTCCAAACACTATCAGCAACAGTCTGATCCAATTAAAAAAATGAAATCTCGCCATACCCCGCATACCAAATAAGCGTGTCAGTAAAAAAATGATTACTATTTTCAAAAGAAAGAGATAAAATATGATGGTGCTGAGCTTTAGCCACTGCCAGCACATCATCCAAAAGCCGGAAGCCTGAAAACGCAAAGGCAGTGCATAACCACGGGGTAAGTGTCTCAGGATGATTATCAGATAAAACCCAATCAGAAGACTGCAAAGAATGTAGAACTGAACATTTGAACTGCTGGTTAATCGCGCACTTGATTGCGTATCCTCCGCTTCCCTCGCCGAAAAAATCCGAGCGACAGAAAAATAGTCTCCCGCAAGTTTTGGGTTTAATCGAAGGGTGAAAAGAAATAATATAATAATCACCAATCCAGAAGCAACGACAAAATCGCGAAAATAGGAATCCGGTTTGGTATCCATTG
>JAYSOP010000163.1:0-3183 GCA_043722905.1 Chryseolinea sp. | reverse complement strand
CGCGGCAGGCTGATTTCTACCGTTTTAAAAGAATTCAGTAGTAAACCGGAACAATCCATTCCCGATCGGGATGTGCCACCATATTTGTACGGGGTACCGATGAATGCTCTGGCCGATGAAATGACCTGCTCCACTTTGTTTTCCCGGACGCTTGCTTTATTACTGGCCGCGCAGGAAATAAAAAAAAGCATCAGCGTCATTCCAATGTGAAGTAGGCGCTTTTGATTAAGTTTGAACGCAAAAAAGTGCTTCATTGCAGTTTAAAGTATAATAGGTAAATATACCAAGTTCATGCCATTTACAGAAGTGACCCTTGATTTGATCGGCCAATTAAAGGGAATCGTCGGTGAGGACAATGTGATTTTAGATCCGGTTAAGCTATACGATTATTCCCATGATGAAACGGAAGATTTTTCTTTTCTTCCGGATGTCGTGTTAAAGCCACGAACAGCGCAAGAAATCAGTCAAATCATGCGGCTATGCAATGACTTGAAAATTCCTGTAACGCCTCGCGGAGGCGGAACCGGGTTGAGCGGCGGGGCACTTCCTGTTAAGAACGGTGTGGTTATTTCGATGGAACGATTTAATAAAATTCTGGAAATTGATGAGTTAAATCTCCAGGCTACTGTTGAACCTGGAGTTATCACGGAAGTTTTTCAAAACGCGGTAAAAGAAAAAAATCTTTTTTATCCCCCTGATCCTGCCAGCCGGGGATCCTGCTTTATCGGCGGAAATGTATCAGAGAACAGTGGCGGACCCAAAGCAGTGAAGTATGGGGTCACCAGGGATTATGTCCTGAACATTGAAATCGTATTGCCTACCGGGGAGATCATCTGGACAGGTGCGAATGTGCTCAAGAATTCTACGGGTTACAACTTAACGCAACTGATGTGTGGCAGCGAAGGAACTCTTGGTATCATTACAAAAATTGTTTTTAAACTCCGCGGTCTTCCTCAAAAATCTGTGACATTGCTTCTTCCTTTCGCCACCAATGAAGATGCCTGTGGGGCGATCGCGGAAATCTTCAGAGCAGGTCTGACTCCTTCCGGGATGGAATTTTTCGAACGGGATGCAGCGATGAAAACCATTGATTACTGCGAAAAAATTTACGGCGCGAAAGTAACTACTCCATTTCCCGAGAACATGAACGCCTATTTGTTGTGCGAGTTAGATGGCAATGACGATGAAGTACTCATGCGTGACGCAGAAGCCATTGTGCGGGTAGCCGAACAGTTCCCCGTCGGCGAAATTTTATTCGCTGATACGACTGCACAAAAAGAGGAATTATGGAAGATTAGAAAAAATATATCTCCGGCGGTAAATGCCTATACCCTAACCCGGTCCGAAGATGTGGTCGTCCCACGCGGCAATCTTCCTAAACTTATCGCCGGCATCAAATGGATAGGGAAGACCTTTGGTTTCAATTCAGTATGCTATGGACATTTGGGCGACGGCAATCTTCACATCAATATTCTAAAAGAAACCCTTAGCGATGAAGCCTGGAATACCAAAGTCCCTGAAGGCATCCATGAAATTTTTAAACTGACGGTGAGTCTTGGCGGAACGCTTTCGGGCGAGCATGGAATTGGCCTTGCGAAAAAACCATATATGTCCATTGCCATGGGTGAAACAAATATTTCTTTGATGAGGGCCATCAAGAAAGCGTTTGATCCCAACGGTATTTTAAATCCCGGAAAGATCTTCTAAGTCAATAGGTAACCGCTTATAAATTGGATTCGTGACCTTAAAGACAATCCCTTTTTTCTATTCTTCTTTATGACTACTTTACCAAAAATCAACATTCAACGCACCTTATGAAAAAGTTACTAATGATTATGTTAGCCGTCGTTATTTTCGGCGCATGCGATTCCCGTAAAGCAGAGGATCAAAAAGAAGAAGACACAAGCACAGCGGCGCCAGTGTCAGAAGTAAAAACAGAAAACCAGCTTTCAGATGCACAAAAATCAGAGGGCTGGAAGCTTCTTTTCAACGGAGAAAATACCGATGGATGGGAATTTTATAAGGATAAAGAAAATACTAGCTGGGAAATTGTAGATGGCACACTTCATTGCAAAGCGGACACAACCCTAAAACGCGCTGATTTAAGAACGGTTGAACAATTTGAAAATTTCGAATTGGCTTTCGACTGGAAAATAGCGCCCGGCCACAATAGTGGGGTCATTTACAGATCAACAGAAGAATTTGATGAACCTTATTTATCAGGTCCGGAATATCAGGTGATTGATGATAAAGGTTACAGCGGCGGTAAATTAAAAGACACGCAGTTAAGTGGGGCCAATTACGATATGCATGCGGCTGCAAGCACGAAATCTGTTAACCCACCCGGTGAATGGAATTCAGGACGCATTCTTGTCAATGGCAATCATGTCGAACATTGGTTGAACGATTCGAAAGTAGTGGAATACGAACTCAATTCTCCTGAATGGAAAAAACTGAAGGCGGGAAGCAAATGGAAGAATGCGAAAGGATATGGCGTTGCTAAAAAAGGTTCTATCGATTTGCAGGACCATGGTGGTGAAGTGTGGTATAGAAACATTATGATCAAGACATTGTAAAGGAGCGTCCTTGAAAAAAGAACTTCCGTACGGGATTAACCAATAATTCTTCATATCAATGCTACGCCTGAAAAACCCTGACAATAGTCGGGGTTTTTTTATTGATAACGCGGCAAAAGAAATTAATGCAGATTCATTTTTTCAGGCCAATTAACGATCTTTGATGAAAGGAGTTTTTGGCCAATTGTGAAGTCGACAAGATGGGACTATAAACATACAACCACCAGAACCAACCTGTATCGATATCATTCATAGGCAAAGATTGTACTTCGAACCTGCAGAGTCCCTGAGACAGGAGACTCTGCGAAGACAAGAAAGAGAATTAATGCATATTGATATTTTCCGGACAACAAACAGCGATCTTTGATGAAAGGAATTTTTTGGCTAAAAGGTAAAGTTGACAGCATGCTCAAGGAAACATACAAGATCCGGAATCAAACTGTATCCGTATCGATTTATAGGCGAAAATCCTACTTCGAACCCGTACCGTTCCTGCGACAAGGGACTGTGCGGAGACAAGACGGTTTACACCATTCACGGAAGGACAACTCGCCAATAGCATGTGCGGTATAACCGGAATTTTAGCTTTCAACCTTGTCGGGAAGTT
>JAYSOP010000162.1:0-1969 GCA_043722905.1 Chryseolinea sp. | reverse complement strand
TAATGTCCGTGGTCTTGAACTTGATGGAATAATTTCCACCGGGTGACTCGTTATACCGGAAGATCAAAGGATCGTAGGCCTTCCTCAAAGATTCCTGATGGTAATTCTTAAGTACGCCGATTATCTTGAAAGTATCACCCCAGAAAAATATCTCGTCACTTATTACGTCTTCTATTTTGGTAAACCCCATCAACCTTGAGGCAGCTTCATTTATCAATACATTTTTATTTTCATTCGATAGCTCCCCGGAAAATGCACGTCCTGATAATACTTCAAGTCCGAAGGCAGGAATAAAGTCGTGATCCATCATGATAACCCGATACTGTTTGGATTCATCTTCGCGCTGACTCAACCGCCGGATGCCGCCGGCATTCCATTCAGGCTGCCTTCCCGGCACGGAGGTTGAAGCGGATACCGCCGTAACTTCCGGATATTGTAGAATCTCTTGCTTAAAAACCCTGAACTTTTGCTGATAAGTTGAATCCACTACATTGGGAGATTGTAATACCAGCGTTTGTGTGATATTGACACCCAGCGATTGGTCCTGCATAAAACGGATCTGCCGATAGACGGTAAAGGCCCCGATAATTAAAGTGATGGATGCGATAAATTGTAACACTACCATTCCCTTCCGGAAAACCACACCCTTCCCTGAGTTTTTAAACCTTCCTTTTAATACTTCTACAGGCTTATAACCGGATAACACAAAAGCAGGATATAATCCCGACAACAACGCGCCGCCGAAAATTAAAACACCCATCCAAATCCAGAACATGTTCTGCTTAAATAATAAGTAACCCAATTCCCGACCGGTGAGGTCGCCGAAAGCCGGTGTGAGTAGAATAACCAGCAGAATTGCCATCGCAACGGCAAGGGTATTGAGTAAGACCGCCTCAAAAAGAAATTGTTGGACTAATTGCGACCGGTAGCTCCCCATCACTTTACGGACACCTACTTCGCGGGCACGCTCAATAGACTTCGCAGTAGACAGGTTGACATAATTAATCCAGGCAATGATGAGAATCAGAACAGCAACGATCGATAGAAAATATACTGCTTGCCGGTCACCGTTGGGTTTAAATTCAAACATGAAATGTGAATCCAGATGGATATCCGCCAAAGGCTGAAGATGGAAGACCATGCGTGGGACAGAATTGATTAATTCCTCAGCCAGGTGCTTGGTGGCAAAAGTAAAAAGTTTTTTTTCAAGCGCTTTGGCATCCGCGTTTTCGTCCAGCAGGATATAGGTAAAATGGCCATCCCAGTCCCATGACTTCATGCCTTCGGGATCATTCACCATGGATTCAAAACTGGCGTAAGAAAACAATGCTGAGATCCTCATGTGGGTATTCGCAGGGAGGTCCTCAAAAACACCGGTTACTTCATAGTCCCTTTTGCCATTGTTCCGGATTATTTTGCCCATCGGGTTTTCGCTTCCGAAATATTTTTTGGCGAGGGATTGTGACAATACTACCTTAAAGGGTTCTTTCAGGACAGTAGAGTCCACACCCTGTAAGAGCCTCACTGAAAATATTTGAAAGAAGCTTCTGGTGGCAAAATAAATATCGGCCTCTTTGAAAAACACATCCCCATAACTCAGTTGTGCATTCGTTCCCGTAAGCTTGACAAAATCCTTTACTTCCGCGAAATTCGCTTTTACATCCGCACCGATTCCCATCGCACCGGCTGCCCACTGAGTTGACATTACGCCATTGTCATAACGGTCTAACTGAAGCCTGAAAATCCTGTCCTTTTTTACATGAAAATCGTCATAGCTGAATTCATGAAGCACAAACTGTGTGATCAGCATACACGCCATCATTCCGATGGCCAGCCCCAGGATGTTGATGAACGTAAAGGCCTTGTTCTTGGAAATATACCGCAGGATGGAGGTGAAGTAGTTAGCAATCATGGTAGGGGATTATGGTGATATACTTTCAATTTGTTAAATAGTTACAAAGGTGATTGG
>JAYSOP010000161.1:0-3466 GCA_043722905.1 Chryseolinea sp. | reverse complement strand
TGGGGATCTTATCACTTTCCAGGTTGGTTAATACGTATAGATCAAGGTCACCATCTTTGTCATAATCGAGAAAGGCGGCGTTCTGGCTGTAACCCATATCGGCGACACCATATTGCAAGGCTTCATCCTTAAAAACCGGCACGCCATTTTTGTCCAGGCCTTTATGGATAAACAACATATTGGCTCGGTCCAGTGAATCTTTTTTGATGGTTGCGCAAACATATATATCCAGCCAGCCATCGTTGTTAACGTCGGCGAGAGCGACACCGGATTTCCATTTGTCCCCACCCCCAATGCCTGATGTTGCCGTTACATCTTTGAACTTCAAGTTTCCTTCGTTGAGGTATAATTTGTTGGAGACGATGTTACCGACAAAAAAAATATCGCTGAGGCTGTCATTGTTAAAATCACCGACGGCCACTCCGGCCCCGTGATACATGTAGTCTACCGTCAGGATATTGAGCGAGTCAGTTTCCTCTACAGTATTTTGAAACTTTAGGCCCGACTCTTCCTGATCGACAAGCCTGAATAGATGATTATTTTCCCTGGAACATTTTGAGAAAAATGCCAGTAATAAAATGAAAGGAAGTTTTGAAAAAAAGAAATTTTGGAAAGACATTCTTGAAAGAGGCAATCCGGAAATCAGGCTTATCTCATCCCGGCAATGCTATCCCGGCAATCCATGAATCCGCTACTGGTGAATGAAAGCCATCCGGATTGCGAACAAACCGGATGGCCTGATTTTATTTGTATTGCTTAATACAAGGGGTTCTGAACCAGGTTTTTGTTCCGGTTCAATTCTTCCAAAATGATTGGAAGAAAATACATTTTATTGTTCCATGCCCGGTCCTGAATTTTGCTTACTGTATACTTGACAGGGCCAACGATTGGATCTTCGATAATAATTCCGTTCGCATTTCTGCCTAAGGTCTGAGGAGCGATCATCCACCTGCGAACATCAAAATAGCGATGTTGCTCGAAAGAAAGTTCGATCCTGCGCTCATTTCTGTAACGATCAATCAACGCCGGGCCCGTCTCAGTAATGTCTGGCAAACCAGCCCTGTCGCGAATGATATTAATATGGGTTTTTGCCTCACCCTCCTGACCCAGGCCCAAACATGCTTCGGCATAATTTAAATGCATTTCGGCAAGACGGAAGAAATGATAGGGTGCTTCCTGGTTTCCTCCCTGTCCCGCATACTCATGCTCAACATTAGGATCAATAAACTTTCTCAGGTAATAACCCGAGTAGCTTCCATTCCAATCTTCAATAGGACCTTTGCGTGTATCCAGCCCTGGCAGCCATACTCCCGGCGCGGTTTCAACCGATCTGATGATCACTATTCCGAGCGGATCTATTTTTGCTGCATCAGCTGGACGCGGTCTCCATTTGGCCTGATCATAAAGTATACTGGCATAGAAACGCGGTTCCCTGTTTTCGTAAGGAGCCGATGCATGTGCAGGATTAGACCAGCTAAATTTAGTCCCGTCCACCATTTCGTAATCATCGATCAATTCTTGTAGGGGAGTGTTGCCAGCCCAATTGTGATACCCATTAGGACCATTGGTAAGGCCGGGGAGTGCGCCATCTTCCCAGCCACGGCTCTTAATAAAGTACCGGCTGAAAATAGCCTCACTACTGTTCTTTGTTAAAAATATGTCCGTATAATCTTTGACAGGATCTCCGGTGTTTGGTAAGGAATAAATACCCAAATCAATCACGGCTTTGGCCGCATCCTTTGCTGCCTGCCATCTTGCGATTCTATCCCCTGAGGTGTAGGAAATCAATTCCGGGTTCGCATAACCCGATGCCCAGCTTGAATTATTATAAAGTTCACTGGCAGCATACAGCAGCACGCGGGACTTTAAGGCAAGCGCTGCACCCCTGGTTGCGCGACCTATATTTTTTGCTTCATGCGTCAACGGTAAAAGCGAAGCCGCTTCGTCACACTCATCGACAACGTATTGAATACTTTCTGCCAGCGTATTCCTGGGAATCAAAAAGTCATCTTTTAAAGCAAATGTTCTGGTAACGATAGGAACACCACCATGCAGCCTGACCAGGTTAAAATAAAAGAAAGCGTTCATGAAATGAACTTCTCCTTCTAACCTTTCCTTCACGGTCGCATCATCAAAGGGCACCCTTTCAATGTTTTCAAAGAAAGTGTTGATCTGTCTGATCCTGTTATACAATACAGTCCAACGAAATTCGTTCATTTGATCGGCATTCCAGGAACCAATATCTGCCGGAGTCAGGTTTGACTGCACAACCTGCGTCGACCCACCATTATGAATAAACTGAGACTCATCGGCCATTGAGCCAACATTTATATCTCTGAGACCGTGATTAAGTCCCCTGTAAATTTCATTAACGAAAGCCTCTGCCAATGCCGGATCTCCCCACACAGCAGCATCACTCAACCTATCCTGAGGTTGCACAGTAAGGAAATCCGTATTACAGGAATTGCTATACAGTAATAAGAGAATTCCCAATATATATTTTGCGATATTTTTCATTCTATACCTTTTTAAAATGTGAGATTGACACCTGCATTATATACAGCTTTTTGCGGATATATAGTACCATCCTGATTGTCTGTTTCAGGATCGTATACAAAATTATCAATCGTAATAAGATTAATTCCATTCACATAAATACGTGCGCTCTTCATACCAACTTTCTTCATAACGTCAGTTGGTAGGGTATAACCCAGTGAGATGTTTTTCAAGCGCAGATAATCAGTACTTCGGTACCAATACGTATTACGTTGTGAAATCCAATATTCATCTTCACGGTTAAAGGTTCTTGGTTTTTCAGAACTTGGGTTTTCAGTCGTCCATCGGCCATCTGTAAAGTCTGTAAGAAAATTTCCGAAATCACCGGATTGCGTCTGAATATAGGCTCTTGCTCCAGCCGCTCCCTGCAACAGAACATTTAAATCAAAACCCTTGTACTGGGCACCTAATGATACGCCTCCCTGGAACGTGGGAATATTGTTTTCGGTTTGCCTTACTCTATCTTTTCCGTCAATGATACCATCCTTATTTACATCTTCAAAGATGATATCACCAGGTCTTGCGCCCGGCCAACGGGGATATGCGTCTACGGCCGCCTGGTCTTTAAATACACCGATCGCATTGTAGTATAAGTTGCTTCCAATAGGACGGCCTGTAGAAGTTTGCCAGGAGTCAAAGCCAGGAGCTTCATCCCAGAATAAAATTTTATTCTTGGCATAACCCCCATTCACTCCGATCTGGTAACTGAATTCACCAGCCTGTCCATTGTAACCTACCAGAAAATCAAATCCTCTGTTTTGCAGTTCTCCAATATTTTCAGAGGGAGGGTTATATCCTGCCGTGAAGGGTATGGATCCGCTGCGCCGGGTCAACATCTGTGACCGGATATTATTAAAGTAATCAATTTCAAAAGATACTTTTCCACCTAAAACAGCTCCTTCCAAACCTA
>JAYSOP010000160.1:0-4175 GCA_043722905.1 Chryseolinea sp. | reverse complement strand
ACCGCGAAAATCCTGATCAGACAACTGGAACCTTTCCAACCCATGTTCATTGAAGAACCCTGTCAATGTCAGAATGTGGAAGTAATGGCCGACATCGCCCGAGGCACCCACTTGCCCATCGCCACGGGAGAAAGAATATTTACCAAGTGGGGATTTCGGGAAATCCTTGAAAAAGGAGCTGCCTCTATTTTACAACCCGACCTGTGCCACGCCGGGGGCATTAGTGAAGTTCGCCTGATTGCCGGGATGGCCGAAGCCTATTATGTTCCGATAGCGCCGCACAATCCAATGGGCCCGATCTCGCTGGCTTCAGGCTTGCATCTGGCAGCGAGCATTCCAAATTTCCTGGTGCAAGAGCAAGTTTCTTTAGGAGAAGGCTATTTGAAAAAACCATTCAAATTGGAGAAGGATGGCACGGTGTTAATCCCAACGGGTCCGGGCCTGGGCATCGAACTCGATGAAAATCTGCTCGCAGATAAACTTGGCCACGATTGGAAAAATCCCGAATCATACAATGCACTTGATGGATCAGTGGTAGACTGGTAAAATAGCTGGTGAACCAAAAAAAGGTGTCAAATTGATCCTGCAAGGGCTTCAGTAAAGGAAATCTCTATTTATTAATATACGAATTTCTACTGGTCTTTTAAAGGATTTTCTGCTTTTTTAGAATTTGAGTTTTAATGTCTCGTAACCGGTTTCCAGTCAGAACATGCATTTTTAGGGGCAAAAAATGGAACGTAATGTAATATTGGTGTACCAGCAAAGAAAACCTGAAATACTCGTTTTTTGGATATCCGATCCCACAAAAGTGCCCAACCCTCTTACAAAAGCTTTAAATACGACAGAGATCTGACACATTTTGGAGGGTTCATCCGAAATAGCCCTGAACCCTACGCCCTTCTTATTTCCCCCGAAATCAAGAGAAAACTCTCCTTTTCTGTAAAGTTTTTACCCTGTAGTACACAATGTCAGGATAGTTGCTGCCGGCATTATAGCGGCTTTATAGGAATTTAAAGGACTTATATCGATTTTTATAAGAATTAGGCGAAATCTATGAAGGATAGACTGTTAAGATTTCTGGATGTCGAACCAGACGAAAGTGGGCGCGTGTCCCTTTTGTTCGTCATGGGCTTTTTTATGGGAATGTTCATCGCTACCATAAGTGTCGCGTCTCAGTCTTTGTTTCTGGAACATTTTAGCGAAACCGAAGATCTTCCTATCGCCTTTGTGATATCTGGCGTTTTTGGTTTAATGGCTACTCTGATCTACAATTTTCTTCAAAACCGCATCCCTTTTCCCCTTCTTGCAACAGTCAGTTTGGTCACCGTCGGAATCATTACGGCGTTTATTGAATTCGGTGAGGGGCTTTTCGTTGATCCCAACGACATGTACAGGTTTGGTTTCACCCAAATTTTACCCTTTTCCTTTATCGTTTACCTCGTTTTCTGGGGTTCCTTTGGCCGCTTGTTTAACCTTCGGCAATCAAAAAGGCTTGTTGGTACAGTGGATATCGGCGCCATGATCGCCACTTTCATAGCGTTCTTTTCCATCCCTTTACTGTTAAAAGTAGAAGGCTCGACGACTCAATCGCTGTTCACTGTAGCGCTTTTCAGCATCATTATATTTTTAGCGATTTTTATCTATCTCTCCTTTCGGTATCTCAATAAAGCCCGGTCATTTGCACAGGAAAAACAGATCTATAAAAAGCTGGATATTAAAGACTTTATAAAAAACCGCTACATATTATTCATGTCTCTTTTCATCATCTTCTCCATGATGGCGATTACTTTCGTAGACTATTCATTTTTTAACGTTGTCACACTTAAAATGGACGCGGCCACCCTGGCAACCTTCATCAGTTACTTTGAAGCAATCATTGTGGTTTTTTGTTTCCTCTTCCAGGTATTGGCTACCGACCGTATCCAGTCAGAATACGGTATGCGTGTTTCCTTACTCGTAAGTCCTTTATTAATTGGATTTTTTACCGTGGCAGCCCTGGTGCTGGGGTTGATCTTCGGCTTCTCCCCTGCGGATAACTTTTTTGTTATTTTCTTTATGATGATTGCGGCAAGCAAATTGTTCATCAGGTCTCTGAAGGAGTCTCTCGACAATCCAACGTTCAAGCTATACCTTCTTCCCATTCACAGTAAGATCCGGATCGATGTTCAAACGAAAATTGAAGGCATAGTCACTGCCACTGCCAGCGTGATCGCTGGCGCATGCATTATCCTCATTACCAAAACGGGATTTAACCTGATTTACATCACGGTATTTACCCTACCCATCATTGCATTGTGGTTTTTTGTGACAAATAAAATGCATAAAAGCTACAAAGACACCCTGCAGGATACGCTAAGCAAGAATAAAGAGTCGGCTGAAGTAACCTTGACAAAAGAATACACCATCAATGAAGTACTGGAGAAACAAGTAAGCAGTACCATTGAAGAAAAAGTAATCTATGGTCTCAAGCTGATGGAAAAGCTGGAGCCGACACTGTTTGAAAACACAGTGATCCGTTTATCCAAAAGTGATAACCGTAAAATCAAGATTTTTGCTGAAGAAAAAATACAAAGCCTTGGGGTTGACAAAGATATCTTTCAATCTGAGATACGCAGCCTCGCGCAACAAGCGGCCTCCCAAACAGAGGACAGTGATTTGCTTTCCATTTCTCCTGATAAGTTGATAAAACTCAGCAAATCGCCAAAACAAAATGACCGTCTGCTGGCCGCGAAACTTTTGCGAAAACTCATCAGCCAAAAGACCATATTTATTTTGCTTGAACTCTTACGGGACATGGATCCCAAAGTACGTTTTGAAGCTTTATTGACGGCCAGGAAAACAAAACAGGTAGAAACCTGGCCTGTTTTGATTGAGATGCTGAGCTCGCCAATGTTTGGACATCACTCCGCCGCCGCCCTGAAAGAGGCGGGTGAGAAAGTTCTGCAAACACTGGAAGCCGCCTTTCATAAATCCGGACAAACAGATCTTGTGATGTTGCGGATTGTTCAGATCATGGGAAGGATAGGCGGGCCCCGCGCCCTTCAGTTGTTGTGGAAAAAAGCAGATTATCCCGATAAAAGAATTGTTAAGCAGATTCTGTATTCTCTGCGTTATGTCAACTATAGGGCCCAGGGCAGGGAGGTACGCGAAGTTCTCAATCTTCTCGAAACGGAGATCAGCAAAACCATCTGGAATCTTGCTGCCCTCGAAGAGTTGCCGATAGAAGATCACTATAAATTCCTGAGGGAGGCTTTACGCGAAGAAGTCATTCAGAACTATGACCAGATTACCATGCTGTTGTCTATTCTTTATGATCCACAATCGGTAGAACTGGTACGGGAAAATATTGAATCCGGTGATCCGGATAATATCGCTTTCGCAATGGAGTTGCTCGACCTGTTCGTTGATGCGGAACTCAAGCCAAAACTCTTCCCCTTGTTAGATGATAGCCCGACACAACACAAGCTTAGTTTGCTTCAGCTATACTATCCCCGCGAAAGCTATACACCCATCCAGGTTGTGAATTATATTTTGAACCGTGATTATAATTTGAATAACCGGTGGACAAAAGTTTGCGCCATTCACGCATGCGCTTATATGCCGGGGTTCAGGGTAAGTCGCGGCCTGATCGCACAGGTGTTTAACAGCGACAGGCTGTTACAGGAAACGGCCGCCTGGGTCATTTTCAATAAAGATAAAAAAGCCTTCGCCGATATCCGGGAGAGACTCCCCATGAGGGACAAAAAATTTCTGGATTCATCCATTGAAAACAATCAGTTGCTCGATGGCCTGGAGGATGGATTTTTTCTTGAGATCGAAATGGTCATGTTTATCAAACAACTGCCTGTTTTTCAAAAAATACACGGTTCATTAATTTGCGACCTGGCTGATAAAATAATTCCCGTTGAACTTTTACCGGGCGAAAGAATAAACTTCAATCCCCAGGATGAGAATAGCCCTATCCTCATCGTGGCTCATGGGGAAGTAACGTTAATGGATGGTGACAAAGTGATGAGGAGTCTAAAAAAAGAAAGTGTCTACGGTGATTTGTTTCAGGAGCGTCCTGTACTTTCCGCTAATCATGTTGTCGCACCCGTCCGAACGATCTTATTCAAGATTAACCTTCTTGACTTTTATTTTGTGATGGCCAACCACCACGAGCTGGTGCAAGGATT
>JAYSOP010000159.1:0-1846 GCA_043722905.1 Chryseolinea sp. | reverse complement strand
AGGGGATGACAACTGTATTCATCTTCCGGATCTTCAATGGTTAGGGTAGTGCTGAACCAGGACCAACCCACTTTACCACTTAGGTAGGGATTTATTTTTTTATTGTTTCTAAAAAAATGTTTTCCAGTCAGACTAAAATTAAAAAGGTTATTGCTCACATTGACGTCCGTTTCGGTAACCGAACCATCATCAAAAGTGTATTGCTGCCTGGAGGTATGGTAACCATAATTACCGAAGGCTATCTCAGCCCCAATGGAAAAAGGAGCCTTAAAGTTTTTTGAAGCCGCAAAAGCCAAACCAAAAGCATTGTTCATATTTCTGCCCATGGTTCCCAGGGGTTGGGATACATTAAAATCAGATCCGAATTCAAGGTGTTGAGCGTATGAAACCGGAATCGCGCACATCAATATTAAAAGAACTTTCAGGGTTTTCATGGTGAATCTGTTTGATTTCATCAGATTTGTTTAAGACCAATTGGTATAAAAAGGTACGAAGTAAAACGATGAATTGAAATTGGTTTATTGTTTTTTTAAAAACCCAACAGATGCACCCAAATGAAGCCTTGATCCACCAATTTTATAATGCCTTTAAAAATAACGACTACCGCCGTATGCAGGAAGCCTATCACCAGGAGGCATCTTTTTCCGATCCTGTATTTCAAAATTTATCGTCAGCAGAAGTGAAAGCTATGTGGCAAATGCTGATTACTTCGGCCAAAGATCTTGAAATATTTTTTGAAAGGGTACAGGCGGACGACACTTCAGGGACGTGTCATTGGGAGGCGCGTTATACCTTCTCAGGCACTGGCAGAAGGGTCCACAATGTTATTGTGGCATCTATCCAATTCAGAGATGGCAAAATTTATCGGCACAGCGACAAATTTAGTTTCTGGCGCTGGTCGCGAATGGCATTGGGGGGACCCGGTTTATTATTGGGATGGTCACCTTACCTTCTGCATGCGGTAAGAAAAAAAGTACGACGAAGGTTAGAACGATTTATGGTAGAAAATCCGCAGAAAGGGAAAGCCGAAAATCCTTAAGTATTTCAGCCAGGGATTTTATATCAATCCGACTATCAGATCAGGGAACACCCCAAAAATTATACTCAGCGCCATACAAATCGCCAGTACGATGGTTTGTCGTAAAGGTACTTTTATGATCATTCCTTTCTCTGTCGATTTTAGATACATCGCGATGATAATCCGGAAGTAGTAGTAAATACCAATAAGGGAAGTGACTACACCCAACATGACCAGGCCAATATATCCGCTCTTGAAGGCGACTGTGAAAATATAATACTTGGCAAAAAATCCAGCGAGGGGAGGAATTCCTGCCAATGAAAGCAAAGCAACCCCCAAACAGAATGCGAGGTATGGATTTCTTTTCGCCAGTCCATTGAAGCTGTCAACAATGGCATTTTCATCCTCCATCTCAATACTGTGCAGTACCGTAAAGGCAGTGATGGAGGCTGCGGCATAAGCTACTACATAATACAGGATTGCGCTGGAGGAAATATCATTGAGTGCTACCAGCGTCATCAGCATGTATCCCGCATGCGCTACACTGGAGTAAGCCAGTATCCGTTTTACGCTGTGCTGATAAACCGCTGTAATGTTGCTGACCAGTAATGTAAGGATTGAAATTACCTGTACTACATCAACCCATTCATTCGAAACGCCGCTGAAGCATGTGGAAAATAGGCGGTAAAATCCGGCGAAAGCCGCAATCTTTACGATGGTGGACATAAAAGCTGTTACTACCGTGGGTGAACCTTCATAGACATCAGGAGCCCAGAAATGAAAAGGGACGGCGGAAATCTTAAATCCCAAACCGATAATTAACATCAG
>JAYSOP010000158.1:0-7114 GCA_043722905.1 Chryseolinea sp. | reverse complement strand
GGGAGAATCACTTCCATATCCGCCTTTGTTGTGTAGAATTTATTCAGGTCAATGTTGATTTTCATTTTCTTGATATCGGGAAGTCCTGCAACGGTGCCGGAGGTGTTCAAATAAGTATCTGACAGAAACCTGAAAACAAGATGATCGATATGCAGATTATCCACCGCACCGTCCACGGCAGCATCAATTCGTAAATTTGCCCTCGCGGGGAGGTGAATGGGCAAACTGTCGAGAAAAGTTGGATTGAAGTATAGGATATCCCGGACATTAATGAAGGACTCATTGATATCGGTATTGAAGGTTGTTTTTGCATATTGTTTTCCGATATCTTCTAAGGAAGTGAAGCCCGCATTTGCCTGCAGCTGAAGTCTGCTGTTTCCCGTTAGCAACACAAAATCATTCAGGGTAGCTGAATGATCAGTTACCACCAATTTGCTTTTGAAAGACTGAATTGAAAAACCACTTTTTTCCTGAAAAGAAAGATTTCGCAGGTTTGCTTTTATATCTGCACTGCTATAAAGAATATCCCGGGCATCCACAGTCAGGTTTGTAATCCATAGGTGGTCGAAATCAACAGTCCCGGGTGTCTGGGTTTTAGTAAAGTCATAATACTGCAAGCTGTTGTTGGCAAGGTCTAAAGCATCAAGAGAAAACTTCCATGTTTTGTCAGGCGAACTGGTTTTACCAATACTATCAATTTTTTGCGGCGGTAAGATTACGCTTCCGGCACGCTGTTGATACGCAATAAAAGTTTTCTTGAGCCCAATTTCAGTGATATGAATTTCCTGGTTGATAAGGTCAATTTTTTCGGCGTTAAGTTTCGCTTCACCCAGGTCTACCCGCATAAGTTGACCCAGTGCTGATTGCTCGTACTGGATGTTAACATTGTTCAGAGAAACGGTTTTGAGGGAAAGATCAAGGGCACTCGAATCAGGCGCCGTTTCTTCAACAGGTTCCCCTGCGTTGGGAATTTTGGTTTGAAGCACATTTGCCCGGGTGTCAGATAATAAAATCTCCTCAACGCCAAAACGATTAAGATTGAGATCAAATTCATCCATTGTGATCTCAAAATTTCCCAGCGATATGTTCGCAATATTACCTTCCAGCAAGTCCTCATACCGGACGCGGATTTTTTTTAAAGAAATTGTCTCCAAAGAAAAGTCCCATTGTTTTTGTCCAAGGGTATCTGGAAGGGCGGTTGAATCTCCGGCAAAAGCGTTCAGGATGTACGAAAAATTATAGGCACGGTCATTCTCTTGCCGGTCAATAGAGGCCACGGCGTTTTCCAGTAAGATATCATTCAGTTGAATTTCATTCCGGGTTAAGGCCCAAAGGTCGGTATCAACGGAAAACTTTCCTGCGTAAAGCAGGGTATCGCCTTGTTGATCTTCCAAATAAATACCCTCCAGTACAATATCTTTTGGGAATGCTACATGGATCTTTTTCAGATCTACCTGAGTTCCGATTTTTTTCTCCAGAAATGATATTGCTTTCTGCGTGAGTTTTAATTGGACGGCTGGGATTTGGATTAAAAGCGCTACCGCTACCAGAAGTAAAATGATTGAGACAGTAATCCATCCCAGAATCTTGAATATTTTAATGAAAACCCGCTTTGTCCTGGATTGCATGAAATGTTTAACGTGTACTGATTCGGAACCAGAAAAACTTATGCCTCTGCTGCTTGAAAAGGAAACTTTTCCGTGGACATCTCTAAGAACTACGGGTATTTAATTCCACACTCTTGGTTTAATAAAACAGTCAGTTGGAGCAAAAGCGAGGGATTTCAGGTTGAAAGGCTCAGCTTTTGCCGGGCATATTTATAGCCATGACACAACAGCTATAGTCGTCATTAATGAAATTAAAGAGCTTTTTACTCCGCACCGCGGATATTTACAGGTTTATCCTACGTGTACTCAAGGAATTTTTTAAACCGCCATACGAGTGGAAGGAAATTCTAAAGCAGTGCTTCGAGGTGGGTAACAAATCATTGTTTTTAATTTCTTTCACCGCCTTCATAGCAGGCGTTGTTTTTACAAAACAATCGCGACCCTCACTGGCTTCTTTTGGGGCGGAATCATGGTTGCCGTCACTGGTGTCACAGGCAGTAGTGAGGTCTTTGGGTCCCCTTATCACCGGACTTATTTGTGCTGGTAAGTTAGGTTCAAACATCGGCGCAGAGTTAGGAAGTATGCAGGTCAGTGAACAGATAGACGCGATGGAAGTTTCTGGTACGAGACCTTTTTCCTATTTAGTCGTCAGCCGGATTACCGCGACAACGCTGATGTTGCCTATCCTTGTGGTTTTCGCGGATATTATCGCTTTGTTCGGATCCTTTCTCACGGTGAATTTTTTCAATAGATCGAGTATGCAATTATATTTTAATGAAGTTGCCACTTCGATTACTTATCTCGATATTTTTTCTTCTCTGATTAAATCGGCATTTTTTGGTTTTGCGATTGGCCTGGTTGGCAGTTATGCTGGTTATCATTCTGGAAAAGGAACTACCGGTGTTGGCAAAGCAGCCAATGCGGCGGTGGTAATCTCCATGATTTTAATTTTTGTTATCGATCTGGTTTCCCTGCAGTTCATAAATATTTTTCGCTAATGAAAACTTCGGCAGTTGAATCGAGACGTCAGACATCAGCCTCAATTGACCATGAGGTAGTGGCTTCGATCCGGAACCTGAAAAAATCTTTTGGTGATCGGGAGGTATTAAAGGGTGTTGACCTGGACCTGTACAATACAGAGAATCTGGTTATTTTGGGGCGTTCCGGTACGGGAAAATCAGTATTGATAAAGTGCATGGTAGGGTTGATGAAACCAGATTCCGGAACAATCAATGTATTGGGCAAAGACGTGTTTTCATTAAAAGCCAAAGAACTGAATAATCTGCGTCTGCAGATTGGATTTTCATTTCAGGGAAGCGCGCTATATGACTCGATGACTATCCGCGAAAATCTTGAATTTCCGTTGGTCAGAAATCTCGGGATAACCAAGCGTTCAGAATTGACTGAGATGGTAACCATGGCACTGGAGGACGTCGGCCTTTTGCATACAATAGACCAGATGCCATCCGAACTTTCCGGCGGAATGAGAAAACGGGTAGGGATCGCCCGAACGCTGATTCTCAAACCCAAGATCATGTTATATGATGAACCCACTTCCGGGCTTGATCCGATCACATCAATGGAAATTAATGAGCTAATCCTTTCGATGCGTGAAAAATATAAAATGTCATCCATCATAATAACGCATGATATCAGCAGCGCAAAACATACCTCAGATAGAATTGTGGCCTTGATCGACGGGTCGAATAAGCTCGAGGGTACTTTTGATGAATTAAAGGAAACGGATGATCCGGAGTTGGAACCATTTTTTAAGTATTAAATAAAACAATGTAAGTCATGGAAAAGAAAGAGATTGCCCAGCAGATAAAATTGGGGGCTTTTGTTTTAGCAGGATTAGCCTTATTCCTTTTTTCAGTATTTTTTATAGGTAGTGAAAACAACATCTTTAGCCGGACTTTTACAGTTTCCGCTATTTTTAAGAATGTGGAGGGTCTAACCACCGGTGATAACGTTTGGCTTTCTGGAGTCAAAATCGGAACCGTAACTGACGTAAAAATTATTTCACAAGGAAAAGTGGTAGTCAATCTTTCGCTCAAGGAGAATCAAAACAAGTTTATTAAGACAGATGCTACGGCCTCGATCGGGTCAGATGGTTTTATAGGAAACAAGATCGTTGTTATCCGCCCCGGGGCTTCCGGACAGGTCGTTGCAGAGAACGATACCATAAACACCAGTTCGCCTGCCGATACGCAGGAACTTATCAACATCGCAAAAGACGTTGGCGATAATACACGTTCCATTACATCCGACCTGAAAATCATAGCCAAGCGCGTTACCGAAGGTAAGGGCATCGTTGGGGAGTTGCTAAATGACGGAGGAGTGGCTCATGAAATCAGAGATGTCATTGCAAATTTACGGACTACAGGCAACAATACGGCCAGGGCTTCCGGGGAATTGCATACCCTGTTATATGAATTGCGCAATGGAAACGGCTTACTACCAACGCTTATTTCAGACACCGCGTATGCCAATACGTTTCAACAGGCTATCGCCAATATTGAAAAAGTTAGCGTCAATGCAGCCGTGGTTTCAGAGAATCTGGAAAACCTTTCAACAAAAATGAATAATCAAAATAATGCGGTGGGGGTGTTGCTAGCCGACAGTGCTGTGGCCGATCAATTGAAAAATACTATCCAGAATGCCGAACAAGCTTCCAGCAAATTGGATGAGAATATGGAAGCCCTTCAGCACAACTTTTTATTCAGAGGTTATTTCAGAAAACAGGCTAAAAAAGAAGCAAAGGCGGCAGCATCAGCCTCTGCTCAAGCCAAGCGGTAATCTAATCAATGATGCTTGTCCGTATAGACTGATTTCGGTGATGGATATTCTTTCAGATATTACTAACGCGTAAATTTTTTTGGGAGAATGATCTACGAAGCTTTTTGATATTTGCGTACGTGCCAGTGAAGTAGATCTGGCCATTAACCTTGCGGCTAAACATGACCAGTAATATTCCTGTCATGGCTTTTCAAAGTTTGACCAGGGAAAGTTTTCATTCGACCGATAACGGATGACGCTTGAGAGATACCCCCTTACGTATTAGAATTGAAGTCAGCACCCATGTTCACATAATTTTCCCAGGACAACAAATCTAAAGAAAGCCTACTCTTGACCATGCTATTCGGGGCCGGATTGCTGGGCCGGGATCCTCGATCTGTTTTTCATCTTGTTGATCGCTTTCTTTATGGGATTTTTCTCTGATTCCTGGGAGATGGTTTCATCACCCAGTAAAGTGGCCCATGGTTTAAGACTTTTAACCCGTTCAAATATTACCTTCATCAAGGCAATGCCCGGGATGGCGAGAAACATTCCAGAGATACCCGCCAGCGCACCCCCTACCATTACTCCAATAATTATGGCCAGGGCATTAATCCGTATTTTGTTTCCCACCACCAGCGGCATCAGGACGTTGTTGTCAACTAACTGAACAACAAATAATACTGACGCGACAATAAAAACGTCATTTAGGTTTTCAGATGACACCATGGTTATTAAAATGCAAAAGATATTGGCAATCAGCATGCCTATATAGGGAACAATATTCAGGAGCGCGGCCACCAGCGCCAGGAAAATTGGATAGGGGACACCAAATATCAGAAAGCCTGCAGCATTCAAACTGAAGACAATGGCAAGCTCAATCAGTAATCCGGTTACATACTGGAGAATAATGCTTTGCGATTCCTGTAAGACATCCACAACCCTGTCTTCTTCGCTCCTGGTAAATATCTCAACCAGAAATGTTTTGATGGTCGCCTTATGGTATAAGATAAGAAAAGTATAAAATGGAAAAAGCAAAAAATATGAAAGGATCCCCTTAACGGTAATAAAGGTTTTTTGAATTAATTGCGGACTGCTTTCCTTCATCTTTTCAGCCGTTTGATCCAGATATTGTTGTTGTTGCTTGAAAGTAACGTGGAAAGTTTCGTTCACCCACTTTTGAGCCATGGCCAAAAGTTCGTCCATTCTTTTTTCCAGAGCCGGCAGGTCATTAAAAAAAAAGCTCATCTGGTAGGATAGAAAATAGACAAGTGATCCGATGATGAACAAACTGACAACCACAGGTAACAGGATCGCCAGGAAACGGTGCAGGCCCTTGGCGAGGAGAAAATTAGACAATGGAGAAAGGATCAGTGCCAGAATGATAGAGAAAAAAAGAGGCATCAAAATATTCCTGCCAACATAAATACCAACCGCTATAAGGGCCAGTGATAGGAGACTAAAACAAAGTCTCGAAGCAAATGACGAACTGGTAGTATTCATACCGACGGTGAATAAAAGCGTATGCCATGCTGTGTAAAATCATCTACAGGGCTTTTATTTTTTTTTGTTTTATATCGATAGCGTGTATGTGGTATAAATCTTTACCTGTTTAAATCTTTACTGGTTTTAATCTATGGAGGCACTTTTAACAACGGAAGGCATTATCAGTTTGGTCACGTTAACTTTCCTGGAGATCGTTCTGGGAATTGATAACATCGTCTTTATTTCCATTACCGCAGGTAGGTTACCGGCGAAGGATCAGCAAAAGGCACGCAACTTAGGGATTCTTTTAGCCCTCCTGGTGCGCATTGGTTTATTGTTTACGGTAAGCTGGATTATAGGTTTAAAAGATCCGTTTATTTCATTCGGTGATTTTGAGCTCAGTTTTCGTGACTTGATCCTTATCATTGGTGGACTTTTTCTCCTCGGGAAAGCCACTTCGGAGATTCATGCTAAATTGGAAGGGGAGGCGGAGGAGGCACGTGATGTCAAAGTACTTTCTCTGCGGGGGGCAATCCTCCAGATTATCCTTCTTGACGTCGTGTTTTCGTTTGACTCCATTCTTACTGCTGTCGGCCTTGTTGACGAGATAGTGATCATCATTATTGCCATCGTCATCTCACTTGCAGTGATGCTGATATTCGCCAAAAAAATAAGTGATTTCATTAATCACCACCCGGCCATGAAATTATTGGCTATTTCGTTTTTAATGATGATCGGTTTGGTATTGGTAATTGAAGGCCTCCATGTGCACGTACCAAAGGGCTACATTTATTTTGCCATGGCGTTTTCACTCGGCATAGAGTTACTGAACATGAAGATCAGAAAAAAGACCAAACCCGTAAGGTTGAAAAAAGATGATGTGAATGCGCCTCGCTTAAAAGTAAAGCAATAATAACCGGATGAACTTGTAAAAATCACTGCTAAACAAAAAAATACTAACCATTAAAATTAAAAAATATGAAAAATACAATTGGCTTAAGCCTGCTTCTAATGATGTTCACGTTAACAAGTTGTGAATTGGCAGGGGATCTTTTCGGTGCAGGTTTTTATACCGGGATTTTTATTGTGATCCTGGTAGTGGCGATCATTATTTTTATTGTCGCTAAATTGAACAGACGACGCTAGACCCATATCGTGTGTACTGAGCTACCCATTTATGGCAGGAGGGCAATAGACTCCCCATGCGTAAATAAATTCAGCCGGCGATTGTAAAGACCTATAAG